>CAZFCG010000078.1:0-16030 GCA_964517595.1 uncultured Geobacter sp.
TGTTGGCCTGCTACATTGGCTATATCACCAGTCTTGTCATGGCTTCTATCGGGAACCGGTGAGCAGCGTTCCGCTTCCTGTCTTCACGTCGATTCTTGAAAGCAGAGAGACAGAAAAGAACCGCGGATACAGTCATGACCACAAGAGGGCAAGCTAACCAGGGCGATTAAGCCGGCGTTGGAAAATACATAGCATCGCCTTGCGGTTTTTTCCAACTGAAAGGAGGAACAAAATGAGAATTATTCTGGCAATCGACGGTTCGCCGAGTAGCGAAGCCGCAATCGAAGAGGTGTGTCGAAGACCATGGCCACCAGACAGCGAGGCAAGAATTGTCACCGTTATCTCTCAATTTGAATCCATGTTGATGCAAGCGGGCAACCATGAGAAGCAGGCATATGATGATGTCCTGGAGCACGAAAGCATGGAGACGGCCAGGCATTTGTACGATATTGCTTCAACTATTGGACAACGAGCTCCTTCTCTGCATGTTATGCCGAAACTGCTGATAGGAAAGCCTGCGGAGGCCATCCTGGACGAAGCGGAACAGTGGGGTGCGGATCTTATTGTTGTCGGCTCCCGTGGACACGGGCCGGTCAAGCGTTTTTTCCTTGGGTCGGTATCCCTGGCCATCGCCCTCCATGCATCCTGTTCCGTGGAGATTGTGCGTAGTTCGCTGGAAGTCCCTGAGACAGAGACAAAGAAAGTTTCCTGAACACTGCTTCCGGCCGCTTACCGTCGGGAAAAACCTAAAAACCCGGGACACTCCCTATATTTCTTTGAGAAATATGGGGAGTGTCCCGGGTTTTTAGGATATCAGTCGCCGGCTCCTGAAGACCGCGAAGATTGGGGAGGCGGCATGGTGTGACTTCTTTACTTCACCATTGCCCGTTTAATGCCCCTGTTCATCGTCTCCCTGCACATATCCGACCGGCAGGAATCGAGCCCCATCGAATATATCTCGATGGCGTCGGTTTTTTTTCCCGCTTTCTCAAGGGTTGTTCCTATCTCTTCCAGTATCAGGAAATTGAGATCCTGCTGGTCGGCGCATCGACCCTCCCTGACCGACTTGATGTCGGCCGCTCCCGAGGCGAAATCGCCTTTAAGATAATGGATGTGGGCGCGATCAATGTAGGTCCCGCATAGGGTTTTATCCAAATCGAGGGCCCGGTTCACCAGTATTAGCGCTTCAGCGAAATTCTTTTTCCTGGCGGCCTGATATGCGGAGACCCTGTACTCCATGACAAACTCTTTCCGTATAACGCTGATGTTGTCATTATCACAGGCGCCTTTAATCACTACAGGCCTGAGGCCTCGCTTGAGAATAAACCGATCACCCGGCAGGAGGGCGCCGGTCATGGAAACGGTTTTCCCCTCATAGGCGGCAAGGTCGAGGTCTTTCCCCAGCCGGATCGGGTATGCCTTGACTGGCCTGTTTGTTCGGGAATCGATTGTAACGCTGTAGAATTGCCCCTTGATTACGCAGCCGGTAAGCGTCTTTTCTACCGGCATCGATCCTGTAACATTTGCGGGGAGCAAAAGATTGATGGTCATCAACATGATAACAAAAAAGACGGTTGATACCGTTGCTTCCGTTTCGCGAATAGTTTTGTTTTCCATGTTTAGTGCTCCCGTAACAGTCTGAAATGACTTGACATGCTGCAATATTGATTTGTCTTGCCTAGGAAAAACCAGGATCGGAGCTCTTTCCCAAGCTGCATCGAGTTTTGACTTCAATTGTTTGAGACAGTGGCGGGTGAGATTCTGACGGTACTCATGAAACCCAGGTGATCGCTCAGGGGAGTGACCTCGCGTGATCCGAAAAGCATCCTCAAGAATTCTGCCGGTGTCGGCGCCCGGGTCAGAAATATGGGGGGATTGCTCCCGGTTGTTTCACCGCTTATGGGTAACGTTTCGACCGCTGTGATGGAATAGCCTGGTGTCTCCGCGGTAAAGATTGCGTCAATACCCGAATCCATTGTTACGACAGGGATCAGGCGGGCGTCTTCCATTGCTCTCCGCAGGTCGGGTTGTTCCATTCTCGTATTGAAATCTCCTAAAACGAATGTCGGGGAGGTGATTGTCCTCGTGGCGTTGACAAAAGTGGCCAGCTCGCCCATCTGCAGGTAGCGCACCTTGCTGTTGGCTTCATCGTTGCGTTCGGCCTGCGCATGAAGGTTGTAAAAGTCAATCCTGCCCCCGGACGGAAGGCGGATCCTTGCCAGTCCAATGCCCTTGCCCGCCCACCAGTCACCCTGATGAATTTTGTACCAGGGATTGTTATTTTCAAAGCGGTGGAATAGCGTTTCGACAATCGGATAGGCGCTGAGCGTCAAAAGTCCGTTACCTACTGTTGCCGCGGGGTAGTCCGCGTGATACCGGAGGCGTGATTCAGACAGCGCTTCGAGCAGAATTTCCCGGTCTTTCCCCACAAAGGATTCCTGTATTCCCACGATGTCGGGATCCAGTTTCGTCAGTAGTGCGCCGATTGCGCGCATGCGCTCAGGCCGGTTATTTGTGAAAAGGTATCCGTCAGCAATATTATAGGTGATGATCCTGAGAGTCAGGGGTTGTTCAATGGGAGGCGGCGGAGAAGTGAGATGCATTCCGGACGTATAGTCGGTCGCCGCCCCGGTGTGCGTATTAAGGACTAACGCCGCAAGTATTATGCTCACAAGCAGCGGGGGGATGAGAGATACAATGGCGCAGCAGATTATTCCGAAAAGATGAAATCCTTTCACGATCCTTTCCTTGTGGGTGTTTGATCCGGGAAGAGATGATTGTAATATGGAAAGTGTTTATGGAAATATATTATCACTATGCAATATATAATTGCAAAGCCAATCAACGTATTCCCGTATTCAGATTGCCGGAGATGGCCAAAAAAGAAACGGGCTCTTTTTTGTTGGCTATCATTGCCGCCATGGGTACAATACGTCCGCATGCGACTTGCGCCGAATCGGCATTTCATATGCGCCCACCATTGAAATAAAGGTCAAAAGGACATCCCATGAAACACCTTATTCTCGGAACCGCCGGCCACATCGACCACGGCAAGACATCCCTCGTCAGGGCGCTTACGGGCATCGACACCGATCGCCTCAAGGAAGAAAAGGAGCGGGGCATCACCATCGAACTGGGATTCGCCCACATGGACCTGCCGGGCGATATCCGCTTCGGCATCGTAGACGTGCCCGGCCATGAAAAATTTGTCCGCACAATGGTTGCCGGCGTAGGCGGCATGGACCTGGTGATGCTGGTTATTGCCGCGGATGAGGGGGTGATGCCCCAGACGCGGGAGCATCTGGAGATATGCCAGTTGCTCGGAGTGAAGAAGGGGCTGGTGGCTCTTACCAAGAGCGACATGGTGGAAGCGGAATGGCTGGATATGGTTGCCGAAGAGGTGCGCGAGTACCTCATGGGCAGCTTTCTCGAAGACGCGCCGGTCATCCCGGTCTCTTCCAGGACCGGCGAGGGACTGGAGGATATCAGGGCCGGGCTGGTGGCACTGGCGGCCGAGGTGGAGGAAAAATCAACGGGCGGGCCGTTCCGGCTTCCCGTGGACCGGGTGTTCACCGTGGCCGGTTTCGGCACGGTGGTGACCGGTACTCTCCTTTCCGGGGAGATCCGCACCGGCGACGAGGTGGAGCTTCTTCCCTCCGGCATTGAGACGCGGGTGCGAAGCGTGCAGACCCACGGCAGGAAAGCGGACCTGGGTTCCGCCGGGCAGCGGGTGGCGGTCAATCTCCAGGGGGTGGAATATACCGATATCGCGCGCGGCGACGTGGTGGCGCCCCGAGGGGCGTTCCGATCCACCCGGGCCGTGGACGCCCGTCTGAGTTTTCTCCCTTCCGCGCCCCGTGAACTGAAGCACCGGGCCACCCTCCGCCTTCATTCGGCCACCTATGAGGTGTCCGCCCAGGTGATCCTGCTGGACCGTGACACCCTTAAGCCGGGGGATTCCACCCTGGTCCAGTTGCGTCTCAAGAAACCGGTGCTGCTCCTGCCCGGAGACCTGTTCATCATGCGCAGCTATTCCCCTGAGATTACCGTTGGCGGCGGGCAGGTGCTGGACCCGGCCCCTCCGCGCCGCCGCCGCCGTTCGGCCCAGGCGCTGGAGCTCCTGCAATCGCTGGAAGGTGGGGAGGATGCTGACAGGATACTTCTCCTGACCAGGGAAAGCCTGCTCACCGGCATAACCCTGGATGAACTCGTCATCCGCAGCGGCATTTCGGCGAAACGGACCGAGGCCGCTCTTGCCGCCCTTCTTTCCAAGGGCCTGGTGTCGCAGATGGTGCGCGAGCCGCGCATCCTGCTGGCCAAGGAGTCGTTCGAGACCCTGAAGACGCTGCTGCTTGACGGCCTTGACGCATATCTGCGGGAAAATCCACTGAAGGAGGGGATCGGCAAGGAAGAGCTGAAGGCCCGCATCCCCAGGAGGTCGGACCTCCGCTTCTTCGGTCCGCTCCTCGCGTCCCTGGAAAAGGAAGAAAAGGCCATCGTGGACAGGGACCTGGTGAAGAAACCGGGGTGGAAGGCGGGAGGGGAACCTTCGGGAGAAGAGCTGCTGGAAAAGATCGAGGCCGCGCTGCGGGATGCCGGCATGGAGCCTCCCAACCTGAAGGAACTGGGACAGCTTCTCGGCAGGGGGGAAAAAGAACTGCTGGATCACATCAACCTTCTGGCGCGGACCGGCAGGGTGGTGAAGATCAAGAGTGATGTGTTCTACGCGCCGGAAGCGCTGGCGGAGGTCAGGGCGCGCCTCGTGGGATATCTGCGGGAAAAGGGAGAGATCACGCCGCCGGAATTCCGGGAGATAACCGGCCTCTCCCGCAAGTTCATGATGCCGCTGCTGGAATACTTCGACCAGGAAAAAGTGACCATAAGGGTAGGGGACAAGCGTCTGCCCAGGAGGAAATAATCGTCTGTCATTACCTGGTACCTCGTAACATCAATAGATTCGCAAAGCTCTCCTTGATGGGTGGGGGGGAGGATGAAGCATCAGGCAGCGAATATCCCGGAAATTCCCCCTTTCCCACCAGGGGAGAGGGGATTAATTGTCGCGTGGATTCAAGTGTTACGTTGCGCTGGTGGATTCCGCGATGGTCCTGATGGCGTCGATAATATCCGCAATGTCGCCGTCCAGGAGGGTGCGAGGGTCTAGCAGGTATTCTTCGTGCGCTATCCTGCCGATAACGGGGATATGACCGGTCCTCATCTTTTCTTCAATCTGCCGGGGGGAGATTCCGGGGATAGATACGGAGACAAGGGTCGAGGGGATTTCCAGCAGGGGATAAGAACCGCCGCCCACGGGCGATGTCCCGCGCAGCGTCTTTATCTCCACGGAGGAAGGGAGAGCCCTGCGCAAGCGCCTTACCATGGTGGAGGCCCGTGAGACAAGCTCGGAGTCGCTCATGGTCAGCATCCGCAGGGTGGGGATGCTGGAGAGGGCCAGACGTTCGTCGCGGTAGAGGCGCAGCGTCCCTTCAAGGGCCGCGAGGGTAACCTTGTCCACGCGCAGCGCCCGCAGAAGCGGATGTTTTTTCATGGGGTCCACCAATGCCCGTTTGCCAACGATTATCCCCGCCTGGGGGCCGCCCAGGAGCTTGTCTCCGCTGAAGGTCACCAGGTCCGCGCCTGCGTCGAGGTAATCCCGGACCGTGCGTTCGCCGGGGATTCCGCGCGCGGCCAGATCCACCAAACAGCCGCTCCCCGCGTCCACCATCACCGGAAGGGACGACTCCCGGCCGAGAGCGGCCATCTCCTCCACGCTCACCTCCGCCGTAAAACCGACCATGGCAAAATTGCTGGTATGGACCTTGAGGAGGAGGGCCGTATCAGTGTTCAATGCCGATCTGTAATCCCGGAGATGGGTCTTGTTGGTGGCGCCCACCTCCCGCAGGATTGCCCCGCTCTGTTCCATCACCTCGGGAATGCGGAACGAGCCTCCTATCTCAACCAGTTCGCCCCGGGAGACGATCACCTCCCGCCCTTTGGCAAGGGAGGTGAGGGCCAGCATCACCGCCGCCGCATTATTGTTTACCACCACAGCTGCTTCCGCGCCTGTCAGTTGTTGCGCCAGTTTCTCAACGTGTATGGCCCGGTGGCCGCGAACGCCCATTTCCAGATCGAATTCCAGGGTGCTGTAGCCGAAGGCAGCTTCAAGCATTGATTCCCGAAGGGATTCCGAGATTGGCGCGCGACCCAGGTTGGTGTGCAGAATGACGCCGGTGGCGTTGATCACCCGTCGCAGTCCGGGGGCGTTTGCCCGGTCCAGGGAGACTCGAACCCGGTCGGTGACGGATTTTTCCGCGAAATCCTCTTCAGTCGCGGTTCCCCGCAAAGCCTCCCCACGGAGCATATCCAGCGCGCGGCGCACCGCTTCCAGCACCACCGGTCTCGGGTTTTCCTCCAGGAGACCCTTGATCTCCGGCCAATCCATTACCTTGTCGACTTTCGGAATATTTTTCAGCACGGACAATGCCTTTCATGGGAAGAGATGTCTTTTGACTTATATAGTGTCTGTTTCATTTTCCCTCTGTTTCCGCTTCTCTCTTTTCCCGGGCGGAGCTTCCCGGAGAACGGCGCCCGCGTCGGTCACGAACCTGGCAAGGGACAGGGAGAGCCGCTCCAGGACCACCAGCCACTCCCTCAGATGCTCTTCACCTTCGGGTGTCAGGTCGTACAGCCTGCGCGCCGGTCCGCAGCCGCTCACATCCCAGGCGGAAACAACAAAGCCGTTCTCTTCCAGACGGCGCAGTGTCCGGTAGAGCGCCCCTGGTTCGATGCGGGAATCGGTCAAGGTGTTGTCACTGAGCGCCCCCGCCAGGTCGTAGCCGTGGGTCCGTCCCTTTGTCTTCAGAAGGTACAGGGTTACCGGTTCCACAAAGCGGTACAGGTTACCCATGCCGCAGGAGCAGGGTTTGTCGGGGCCGTGTCTTCGACAGATTCCTCTGGGCATCGCATTTAACTCCTTTTTTGGAAAAGTCCCGTCCCTGACGGAACAGAGATATGCACCTGCCGGGACAAATTCCAGCAACTTTAGTGGATGGCGCGCGGGGAGTCAAACGAAAAGGCTATAAATCCTGAAAGCAGCGGATTCGGGGGGTGAGTGGCCGGCGGTACTGTGTCTGAAAATGTCGGTCTCACGCAAAGCCGCAAAGAACGCGAAGGAAAATCATGAACTTGTCAAATGAGACCATTCACCTGACCGGTGATACCAGCTTGTTCCGCGGCTATTTGAATTTCATTGCTTTGCGTCTTCGCGTATTCGCGTGATCAAATGCCGTTTCCAGGTTGTATGCTCATGTCCTTTTCCCTTGTGTTGTTGAACTTGTCACTGGTTTCCGCTCAGTTCCCTGGAAAAATCCGCATCTTTCCCGTAGGCATTCCCGGTTCCTGGAGGTAAAGGGGCAGGGTGGCAGGCAATCGACGGGAAGGGTGATCCCCATCTCCCTTTGTACGAATGCAGCGGCGATGATGATGGTCTGAAGTGACTCACGCTTGCAGCAGCGCGCCCCGCCGTTTACGGCAATGGCCCGCAGGCATTCGGCGGTGATCAGGTTGGAGAGTTGCCGCTCCCTGTCCGAAAGGGGTGTGGCGCCGGTGATGATACTCATGAATATCCCGGCACCGATGGCTGCGCCGCATGCGCCCTGAAAGCCGCAGAAACCTCCTTTTACGTCTTCCGCCCTGCTTCTCGCTTCCCGTATCCTCTCCGCGGCTTCTCTTCCGGAGAGATTGGTCGCTGAATGGAATGCGGAGAGCAGCGCCGCCGGGACGAGAAAGTGGTGTTCCGGCCCGTGCATCTTGACTGCTGGATTCTTCATCAGGGTAATGGCCGTGGTAAGGGGAGAGGGGCGCTCCGCGCCTGTACAGTACCTCTCGATAAGGTCGTTTGCACCCGCGTTGTGGCATGCGTCGCAGACATAGTGGCCAAGCCGGCAGGAGGCGTTTGTTTCTTTAATCGCTCCACAGTAGAAGCAGGTGAATCTTGAAAATTTCCCGGAGTAGACTATATCTTCCCCGCAGACGAGACAGCCGGTACCGTATTCCATGTGAGCGCTTCAAGGTCCTTTCACGGCGTATTGATAACTTCCCTGGACAGAAGGGTTATTTCATCTTCTCTATCTCTTCTTCGACCTCTTCCGCGCCTTCGTCGTAGAATCTTTTCTCATCCGGATCAAGCTCGTGGAGGAGCCGGAGGAATTCGCCCGCGTGGACCCGTTCCTCGTCCGCGATATCCTTGAGCACCTCGATGGCGAGCTTGTTGTCCGTTGATTCGGCGAGCTGCATATACAGCTGTATCGCCTCATACTCCGCCGCGACCATGAAACGTATGGCGCGAATCAGTTCCGCTTCGGTAAGCTTCCTGTCGTGCGCCAGCCCGGAAAAGGGCGAACCGAACTCAGGCATGGGATTCTCCTTTTTTTTGCGTTCTGTCCGGTATGCGACACCGGGGTTTGCGTTATATTCCGTTTCTGTTTCACTTTTCCCCGAGATGTTTGCCATGAGATGTCAGGCGCCCCGAGGGGGCATCGGGGCGCGGCTCTTTCGTATGCTCCGAGTCAGCGGCGGAAACCGCACTCCAACTGGAAGAAGCGGGGATTAAGTCCAGCCAGGGGTTCCCGCAGCCTGGCCAGTTCCTGCTCGGGCCCATGGACTTCCAGGCGGATGATATCCGCGATTTTCAATGCCTGGCCCAATAGCTCGCCCACGTTCTCCAGGTGGGCCAGGAGTCCTTCAGCATCTGCATAGCCTTCACGGCAGTGCGCCTCGTCTCCGTTGAAGGAGAAACCATAGTACAGGCACTTCGGCTCTCCCTTTGTTTTCTCGACCATTTCATTGCCCAGCCGTCTGAATTCCCCGTCCTTGCCTTCCTTGATCTTGAAGTAGGGTACGATGTTGCAGCATTTGTCGTCAGTCGCCATATAGCGCTCCTTTTCGTTGGATGGCGCCCGATTGCCTGGGCGCCATGTGATCATGCGCTCTTTGCCGGGCGCCTTAGCCTGAATCTCGGTGGAACGTCGCTCCCGCAAGAGGTTCCGGGCGTTAATCATGTCTTTCGTTATATATCCGTTTACATAATTTACGGCAAGGACATTTTCCCGCTCCGGAAATGGACCGGCCCGGGTCAGTATCCCCTTGACATGTCCGGGCCTTCCCGCCGCCGCTGGTCTGTTTGCGCTACAACCCCTTTTTCTCGAACCAGCGGAAGAGCAGCAGCCCGCCGATGATGAACAGGGGTATGATGACCCAGTGGTTTACGCCCAGGAGCTGGGGCAGGGTAATCTTGCCGAAATTTCCCCAGGTCAGGACTGTCGACTTCATGATCGGATATGCCTCGGCATAAAGGGCTGCGCCGCCCAGCATGCCGGCTATGCCCCACAGTGAATCCCATCGGCCTTCGCCCAATGCGCCCAGGGAGGTGCCGGGGCAATAACCCAGGAGCCCCCATCCGATGCCGAAAATGAGGCCTCCGATTACCACCCCGCCGAATATCATTGGCTTGATGGACAACTTCGCAAGGCCCAGGTCGTTTAAAAGATAGACTCCAACCATGCCGACGAGCACGGCGGATAGCATGAATTTGACGATGGTCATATCCCTGAGGCGCAGGGCGCCGAGCTGCATGTCGTAGCGCAGCACCCGTCCTTTCTGCAGCAGAAATCCGAATAGTATGCCGGTGACTAGGCCGTAGATGAGGGATGTCATTTGTTCTCACCTCCTCCGTAAAGAATGCGCGCCACGATCATGCCGCCCGCGAAGAAGCATACCAGGGCTACGAAGCCGCTGACGGCAAGCTGCATGGAACCGCTGAGGCCGTGGCCGCTGGGGCAGCCGTCAGCCAGCCTTGCGCCGAACATGCCGATAACGCCTCCCACGAAGGCGGTCAGCCAGCGCTTCCACCTAACCGGGCCGAAACGTTCCTCCCACATGTCCGGAACCGCCTGCCAGCGGAAGCTGGCCGAGGTCATGGAAGCAATGAGAGAGCCAATGAATATGCCCACCACGAACATCCACTGCCAGTCGATCTTCGGCACCTCCTTGATAAAATAGTCCATCAGCGCCACCCGCTCCGGGTCCACCGCCTTTTCCACCATGCCCGCAGATCGCACGAACGTTGTGGACGCCCCGAAATATTTCCCCGCGATCCAGACGGAACCTATGGATACCAGACCGCTCAGGGCGCCTGCCAGATATGGGCTCCATGCTCCAGCTTCTCTTTCTTTCATTTGCCAACCTCCTGGAGAAAAGATTGCGGCAACTGCACCCGCAGGGATTAATGTTACCTGATAGTATCGTCTTGGCAACAGGCGGCTGAGGAAGGCCTAATCGGAAGTGGCTGGAGTGAGGCGGGCAGTGGGCGCAGCGGGAAACGGCGTCGCCTCCCATGTCTGGAAAGGAGCGAACACGGTGGCTCGTTAGGGCCCGCGGTAAACACGTTGCCGCTTAACTCAAGGGAAACAGGAGAATTACGGATGAAAAACAGAAGTATGGCGGTTATCGCTTTTCTTTCGCTGCTGATGCTGATAATCTGCGGCGATGCGCCGGAGACGGGCAGAGCCGCGGAAAGGCCGTTTATCCAAATCCATCCGTTGTCATTCTCCATGTCCGGACCATACGGATGGAAGCCCTTTTCGGCGCGAGACCGGGGCAAAATGATGGAGGATGACATCTATGAAGATACGATACGAATTTCCGGCGATTATTCTGGTGATTACAATGTTCGTGGTTGCGGATATCACCGCTCAGAAGGAGATCATCTTTCCGGAGATCGCGGCCCTGGCCCTCGGCGCGTGGGTCATGGAGAAGTCGCCATGGCCCGGCGCGGACATCCATTACTGGCTGTCGCCAACCCTGGCCGCCCTGACCGGAATCATCTTGATGCGGTTTTTTCCATACTCGCCGTTTTTCATGGTACTGGCCGCTTTCTGTTTCGTCGTTCTGCAGTTGAAGTTGGCGCGTTCAGCGGTGCTTCCCTCGATTTCCGCCGCCATCTTGCCCATAATCACCCGTTCAGACAGTTGGTGGTATCCACTTTCCGTAGGCGTCTTAACGGGTGCCCTTGCACTGGGGCGCGTTGCGCTGAACCGACGTGACCCTGGTGGCGCTACGTCGGCCGTAAATGCCGCCGGAAGTGGAAATGCCGGCGCCTGGTCTTCCCGGGAACTTATTCACTGGGGCAAATTGCTGGCCGGCGTCACCCTGATTACTTTCGTTGCCATCGGCTTCGGCTTTACATTCATGTTGGCTCCACCCCTGATAGTCGCTTTCGTAGAACTGTCAAAACCGGGCGGCGTATTGCGGGATAAAGCGGGAAAGGCCTTCGTCATTTTGGGTCTGGCCGCGGTTTCCGGAGTTTCCTGGCTGTATCTCATTCATACGGTATTGGGTCTGCCGGTCTGGGTTTCCACCTGTCTTTCAGCGCCGACAGTGTTTCTCCTGTACCATGCCATGCGCTTTCCTTTCCCGCCCGCCGTTGCCATTGCTCTGTTGCCGACCATTCTGCCGGAGGAGGTTCTCATGGTGTATCCACTGCAGGTGATTGCGGGCAGCGCTGGATTCATCGCCTTGACAAAGGTTTTTTTCGGTAGTGGTTTTTTCATGACGGGCAGGGCGAGTGAGACGTCCGCGCCCGGAGACGCTTCCTGATTGAGAAGCCGTCAAAGGTAAACCATTGCCTTTCAACTTTTGAAAATATTTTCATCAGAAAGGGGTGTGCCTTGACCCTGGAAAATCCCTATTCCAACGAATTTAGCTCCGGCAGGCTTAAGACCATAGCCGATCCGACGCGATGGGCGGTCATCGTTCAACTGCTGGACGGCCCGAAAAATGACGAAGAACTGAACAGGGTTCTGAACATCGACCTGACCCTCCTTTCGCACCATCTGAAAATACTGCGAAATGAGAGCTTTGTGCTCTGTATTCGGGAAGGGAAAAATGTTCGATACAGCCTTGCCCCGGGTCTGGCGCTTCCTCCGCCCCAACGGGGCATTGACCTGGGTTGCTGCCATCTGGAGCTGAATGACAACCGGACGGGTAACGCCGGCGATTGCTGTGACTGTGGAAATGTTTTTGAAACAGAAAGCCTCTGCCCGGTGTGCATGAGAAGACTCCCGGCGACGCGTGAGACCCGAGGAAGTGACGTCTTTCTCGTGAAGAGATGCCCGGAACATGGCGAGTTCAGCACTATTATCTGGCGAAGCGGTCCAGAGTTCCGCGGATGGAAGAAAAAAAGCGGCGGCAATCGCACAGGGGAATCCCAGACACCGGCCGTGAGGGGCTGCCCGTTTGACTGCGGCATCTGCCCCACGCACCGCAAAAACGCCTGTACCGCCGTCCTGGAGGTGACATCCCGCTGCAACCTCCGCTGCCCGGTCTGTTTTGCCGATTCCGGTGGCGCGGGACGGGACCTAGACCTTGCCGAGATTGAAGAATGCTACCGGAGGGTGCTGCGCGCCTATGGACCGGACATAATTCTGCAACTGTCGGGAGGCGAGCCCACAGTGCGGGATGACCTGCCGGCCATTATCGAGATGGGTCGTTCGCTCGGCTTCCCGTTCATTCAGGTGAACACCAACGGTTTGCGTATTGCCGAGGATGAATCATATGCCGCGGCCCTGGGTAAAGCCGGGGCGGCATCGGTCTTTCTCCAGTTCGACGGCACGGAAGACGCCATATATGAAACCCTGAGGGGTCGTCCCCTGTATGCCGTGAAGCGGCGCGCCATCGAGCGGTGCGGGGAGAACGGGATCGGCGTGGTGCTGGTGCCCACCCTTGTCCCCGCCGTCAACACCCACAACATCGGCGCTATCATCAGGCTGGCCCTGGAGTTGTCGCCGGTAGTGCGCGGCGTGCATTTCCAGCCGGTTGGATACTTCGGGCGCTGTCCGGACACCCCTGAAAATGCCAATCGCCTTACTCTCCCCGATGTGATGCGGCTCATCGAGGAACAGACAGACGGCCTGATGCGCGTCGAGGATTTCAGCCCTCCGGGGTGGGAAAACTCCCTCTGTTCCTTCCACGGAACCTTTCTCCCCAAGCCCGGCGGTGGCTTGCAGGCCCTTACCGGGCATGGCGCCGGAGGGTGCTGCTCGTCCGAAGGCGAAGACGCCCATGCGGTAACCTTCACGGCCCGGCAGTGGTCCGCCCCCCCCGCGACCACGGACGAGGACCGGACCCGGAGCGACTCCGTCGGCGGCGAAACAGGCTTCGAAGCCCTGGACGGTTTTCTGGAACGGGTCAGGACACGGATGCTTTCCGTGTCCTGCATGGCATTTCAGGACGCCTGGAACCTCGACCTGGAGCGGACAAAGGACTGCTGCATCCACGTGGTCGCCCCCGGGGGGAAAATGATCCCGTTCTGTCTCTACAACCTCACTTCCAGCAACGGAACGCCCCTGTATCGCAATGCCCACGCCACAGGCCAGGAGATGAGTGACCGCTGATCATCGCCGTCTTCCCGGGTTGCAGGCGCCGCCATACGAAACTTGTCGGGTTTATGCGCCTGTCGTGCGGCCCGTGAACCGTCTCTGGTTGCCGGCGCCTTGGTTGATCTGGAGTCAGTCGGACTCCGCGCGCTTGACTGGCGGGTAAGGCTCGACAGCCGGATTATCAGGAACCTGAGCACGACTGCCCGGTTTCCGGCTTCCATGATAAATCTTGCACGGATTTTCGGCATACGGGCATATAAGCGGTCGGAGTTTCTTATGCCCTGATTTCCGTCTGGGAAATATAGCCTGTTTCGAAAATGGTAAATTCAAAAGAGCCATTGCAGTTTGCCCCGCACCGGTGATAGTGTTACGAAAAACATGCCCAATGGAGGACACATGATTACGGCATTCGCAACCGATCAACCTTTCGACCATCTGGAACTATACCGTTCATTCCTGGAGCGGGAAACCGACGCTACCGGCACGGTGGTGTTGCACCACGGCAGGGTGAAGCGTCCTGGTAAGCAGGTGCCGGACTTCACTATTGTCGAGTTGAAACCGCTGACCGCTGATGTTGACGAGCGTCTGGCCGCCATTGCCCGGCAGGCGGAGGAGAAGTTCAAGCTCAACCAGGTTCTCGTCGTCCACCGCCTCGGCCTGATCGGCGCCTGCGATTCGGTCCTGCTGGCCATTGTCTCCGGTAAGACGCGCGACCGCTGTTTCCAGGCCTGTTCCTGGATCGTGGACGAGGTCAAGAAGGAAGAATTCATCCAGCTCATAGAGCGCCCGTAACCCTCCCGAACAAAAAACGGGAAGTCTCCCTCTCCGGAGACTTCCCGTTGAAACCTACCCTATCACCACCATTCGTTATCTGTACATAGCAATGGACTTTGCCCGGCTATTTTTTAAATATGAAGTACACCGGTTCTCCGTATTCCTTTGTGCCGAAGGTGGCGATGATCCGCTGTCCCTTTTCGCTTAGGCAGAAGTCATAGAATCTCTGAGCGTATTCCTGGTTGTATCTGAGATTCGGATTCTTTTCCGGATTCACCAGGCACATTTCGTACTCGTTTTTCGGCCCTTCCACCAGCACCTTCAGATTCTTGACCTTGGCCTTGTGTAGCGCCCAGGTGCTGGAGTCCAGCATGTGATACTGGCCCTTTATGGCCGCATCCATGAGTGAGTCCAGCATGAACTTGTTGCTCACCTCGTACCAGGGTTGTCCTTCAGGATTAAGAGCCAGTTCCTTCCAGAACTTCTTCTCAATAATGTTCATTCCCCCCATGTCACCGCGGGACAGATAGCGGGCCTTGGCTTCGAAGATCTTTTTGTGGGCCTGTTTCAGGTCTTTCATCCCGTCAATTCCAGCCGGATCGTTCAAGGGGCCCACAATGACGGTCAGATTGTACATGAGGTCCGACCGCTTCGTGGCATATCCATCCTTGAAAAACCTGGCGGTGGCTTCCCTGTTGTGCCCCATGGTGACGTGAGCCAGTCCGTTTCTGCCCAGTTCCAGACCCGGTCCGGTCGGTGTCTTGATGCAGCGCACCGTGCAACCGGTCTCTTGCTGAAAGGCCTTTGCCAGGGCGTCCACCAGTCCCAGTTCGAATGGGCTGCCGGTGGCGACGATTATCTGTTTGAACTGGTCGGCGGCGTAACCGGACGAGACGGCCATGGCGAGGGAGAGAATGAGAAAAAACAGAATACCCCGGATACGAAAGACTTTCATGGTGATCTGCCTCCTTAAAAGAAAATGATAATGATGTATCGCTATATACCATCTTTTATTGCATAGGCAAATAACCTGTGACCTGATCCGTTTCTGGAATGTGTACGAAGGTAAAAATAGTCGTTGACAATCTATGAAACGATATATATAAATTATCATATTATCGGACGGGAGGTTCATATGCCGAAAAGCGAATCAAATTCTCAGGCCAGGTACAAGTGGCTTCTGGCGCTTATCATGGTTCTGGTGCTGGGATTGGGGTGGAAGTATCCCTATCTCGGCTTCATGGTTCCGATTGTAATGGTAGCGGGACTGGTAGGAGCATTTGTCAAAGGCCGCGTTGTTTGCGGCGCCTTCTGCCCGCGAGGGAGTTTCTTCGATACCTGGTTCAAGCCCTTGGGGGGCTCTCGCAAGATGCCGGAATTCATGCGCGCGCCGATGTTCCGCTGGGGCCTGCTCACCGTTCTTTTTTCCTTCATGATTTTCCAGTTGTCGACCGATATCGGAAGCGCCGCCCATTGGGGAACCGTTTTCTGGAGGGTGTGTCTGGTAACGACCCTGATAGCTCTTGTGGTGGGAGTTGTTTACCGTCCCCGGGCATGGTGCTCATTCTGCCCTATGGGAACCATCCAGGGGGCGATTGGTGGAAAAAAGAGTGTCATGTCCATATCGACTGCATGTTCAGGATGCGGCATCTGCGAAAGAGCATGTCCCATGGGACTGGATATTGCTCGTTTCAGGGAAAGCGGTAAAGTCGAAAACAGCGACTGTATTCATTGCGGGGCCTGCGTAAAGGCCTGCCCGCGTAACGCGCTTAAACCCAGATTTTCCATTAGCAGTTTTGGTTGTTTATGCTGATAGAGCTGGT
>CAZFCG010000079.1:0-15680 GCA_964517595.1 uncultured Geobacter sp.
CGGCCCGAATCTGAGCGTAAAACCTGGTATATCAGCTTCTTCCGAGTCCCTTAGGTGACCAAACGGCGATATTGATCCCTTGGCGAGGAGCGGGTTACGCAAACAACAGGCTGAACACCGTCAGGAAGGTGAGCTGGCAGGCGGCCACGATCCATCCGTTGCGCAGCATGGAGCGCATGTCGTCGGACTCGGCGAAACCCAGGGAGCTGACCATGTTGGCGCCCGGAAAGACGAAGTTGTGCACCCGGGTGGCCACCACCAGGGCCAGGGACCAGGCGAGCATGGAAACTCCATGTCCTTCAAGCAGGGGGGTGAACATCTCATGGAGAAGCTTGAGGGTCGCCACAGTGGCGCCGCTGATGCCGAAGGCGCCGAGAAAGCCTCCGGAGATGACGATTGCGGGCTTGCCGCCCGCCTCGGTCATGGGCTTGAGGAGGGTGGTGAGGGCCGCGAACCCGCCGGCTTTTTCCACGAACCTGATGAAGGGGTCCAGGAGCACGAACAGGAGGAACAGGGATACGTTTCCCGCCATCCCCCGTGTTACCAGTTTCAGTATCCCGTCCGGGCGCAGGCCTCCGGCCAGGCCGGTGATGAATGACAGGCCGAGCATGATGACCACCACGAACGAGGTGGGGGCCTTGACTACGATGCCGTACACAACAGCCGCCAGGAAGGAGGCAGCGAAGAATAATGTCGCGCGGCGGCTTTGCGGGGATGGCTCGAAACGCTCGGTTTCAGCCGGGATTTCGTAAGGCGCCGTATCCCTTGTGCGGCGCTGGATGCGCTGAATAACCAGCCAGGTTACCCCGAGGGTGATGAGCGCCACCGGGCCGGAGACGAACAGGATCATCTGGCCGTAGTTGATGCCCGTGAGTCCCAGAAGGGTTATCACAGGCGGGGTGAATGGGCCCAGGATCAATGCCTCCTCGCCGACTGCCTGGAAGATGACGCCGACGGTGCTTCGGGAGAGTCCGACCGCGGCGGCGACAGGGAGGACGATGGGAGCGATGACCGCGTTTCCTCCCGCCATGGTGCCCAGGAGGCCGACGATTACCATGCACGCGAGCATGATGCCGAACATTGCCTTCCTTTCCGTGTCCACCCCGATGGAGTGGATGATGCGGTGCACGATGACGCGGCAGACTCCAGTGGTGTTCAGGACCTCGCCCAGACCCCTTCCCAGCATGATGATGAGACCAACCAGGGCAAGAAAGGAACCGAGCGCGTCGGCCAGAGCCATTCCGAAAGAAACCGGTGTCTGGCCGCTGAGCGCAGCGCCGATGACGACGCATACCGCTGTGGCGGGGAGGATATCAATCCCGCGAAAAACCAGCACAATGTAGACAAGGAGCGGTGCAAGCCCCAGCAGTCCCCGCCAGAATGTTACATCCATCTCCATAGACAATCTCCCCGATGTTGGAATAATGAACCGTCGGACATTCTATAGCACAACTTCAGGAAAAAACGGAGAACCCTGCAAGTGCGGATTTAAGCGGGATGAACAGAATGGAGGTGCATCTTGACGAGGTTTATTAATTGAAGGGGAGATATGCGGTTGAAATGGAGCGGGATGAATGGCCGCGGTTAAGGAGGGTGAGGATGTATCTGATTCGGCGCAAAAAAAGGTATGGTCGAGAAGGTCGTCCCTTTTATTTGCGCCGGGCAGGGTTTACTTCATGATCTCCGACAGCAGTTTTCCGCCTATGCCGATATTCTCCCTCGGCATTTCATTGATGAACACGATGAATTTTTCTTCGGGAATCTTCGTTACTTCACTGGCCTTCGCGGTTAGTTCTTTCACGAGTTCCGCCTTTTTCTCCGTTGTAATGGTGCTGATATCGACACTAATGACCGGCATGTTCATTCTCCTTTTCTCTTGAATTTTCCTGCTGCTTGTATAACTACGGGGAATGTGTTTTTCCGCAGAGTATCTCTTTCCGGAAGTCCTCAGTCCCCATTTCTTCGATTATCTTGCCGATGCGGCATTTCTTTTCCACTGCGCTGAACCAGGAGACAATCCGTCCGACCACTGCCAGGGCTTCTTCGTCAGTGGGCTTTTCCCATCCCGAAGAATCTTTGAAAAGACATTACAATGTGTCGCCGGATTTCTCCGTATGCGGCGACAAAGGGACTTCGGGCTGTTATAGTATATCACCATGACGTTATCAAGAGGTTAAAGAGGAGGAAAACATGAACGTACCGGAACTTATCGATATCTTTCTGGATGTAAAGGCGTATGGAGTGGTGGGCGCTTCCGCCAACCGGGACAAGTACGGCAACAAGGTTTTACGTTGCTACATCCAGAACGGATACCGGGTAATACCGGTCAATCCGAAGGAGAAGGAGATAGAGGGGATCCCATGCGTGGCGTCGGTCATGGATCTGCCCGATGAAGTGAAAAGCATCTCGGTTATCACCCCTCCGGCCATAACTGAAAAGGTGGTTGAGATGGCGGCGCGCAAGGGGATCAAAAACATCTGGATGCAGCCAGGCGCCCAGAGCGACAGGGCGGTGGAGCTGTGCCGGCAAAACGGCATCAATGCCATTGCCGACGGCAGCTGCATCCTGGTGGTGCTGCGCTACCACGAGGAATAAATCCGGGCGCGTTCTCTCGTAACGTTATTTACGGACAAGCTCTAAGTCATCCGGTTGAAACATCCGCCTCCACGGCGTAGCGTTTGATCTTGCGCGTGGTGGTCTTGGGGAATTCGTCCTCTCGCAGGGTGAATTTCTTCACCCTCTTGTAATCGGCCAGGCCCTTTCCGGCGGTGAGCACCTCCCGCCGGATGATCTCCTCCACTTCCGGCTGGGAGAGGGGCCCCCGGTTCCTGGCACGTTCCAGATTGTCCAGGGCGTCCTGGCAGGGGAAGATGATGGCGTGCACCTCCTCGGAAACGGCGTCTATCTTGTGGCCGTACACCATTGCCTCGGCGATCAGGGGGCTTTTCAGGAGTTCAGTTTCCACCTCTTCAGGGTATACGTTCTTGCCGTTGGGAGTGACAATCAGGTTTTTTACCCTGCCGCGGATGAACAGGAACCCTTCTCTGTCCAGCTTTCCCAGGTCGCCGGTGCGGTACCAGCCTCCCGCGAGGGCCTCTTCCGTGGCCTGGGGATTCCTGTAGTATCCCTGCATGACATTGGGTCCGCGCACCAGGATCTCGCCAACGCCATCCCCGTTGGGCCGGTTTATGCGCACCTCTATCCCCTCCATTACAGGGCCGACCGAGCCGAGGCGGGTTCTGCCGGGGCATTCCGCCGAGATTACCGGCGAGGTTTCGGTAACGCCGTATCCCTGATAGATGTCGAATCCCATTTTTATCAACCCGCGCGCGATGGCCGGATCAAGGGCCGCTCCGCCGCTGATGAACATTGTCCCGCCGGCGAAATTGGCGCGGATGCCGGATATCACAAGCCGGCGCGCCAGGGGCAGGGAGAAGAGGAGACTGGAAACCGTCTTCGACCTGATGTTTTTCAGGATTCGGTCGTGGAACATGCGGTACACGGCAGGGACGGCGGTGAAGAAGGTCGGGCGTACCTCGGCCAGGTTTTCCCCCAGCTTTTTCAGAGATTCCGCGAAGGTAACCGTGCCCTGGACCGACAGGGGGAGGAGGAGGCCGCACACCTGCTCGAAGACATGGTTGATGGGAAGGAACGACAGTGTATGCATGGTGTCGTCCACCTGGAAATGGGTTGCGGCGGCGCGGATGTTGGAGACTATATTGCCGTGACTCAGCACCGCGCCCTTGGATCGTCCGGTGGTGCCGGAGGTGTACAGGATCAGGGCGGGGTCACCGGGGGTATGGACAGGCGGAGCGGGTTCCTCTTCGCGGGAGAACTCCGACAGGCGCACAATGCGCACGGTTCTGGAGGCCTGTTTTTTGTTGGCGCGGTTGGGCGAAACCGGGTTTTCCGGTTTTCCGGCGGCCTGGAGATCCGCCTTTTCCCCCAGATGGGAGGATATCCTGGATGCAACGGAGCGCAACCGGTCACGCAACCCGGGCGGTAACGAAAGGTCGTCCGGCAGTTCCTGGATGATATCATTGACTTCACCAAGAATAATGAACTCAGGCGGAAGGGGGGATTCTTTCCTGAGGGGATCGTCGAAAAGGACGATGTGCTCCAGGCTGGTCAGGTCGTTGTCCTTTTCCAGGAGGCTCTCCAGGAAGGATGGATCTATGAAGACTATCCGGGTCTCGCTGTCCGCCAGGATGTGGCGGACTTCGGCGCTCTTCAGCTCCTTGTCTATGGGAACGACAATACCCCCTGCCCGCAGAATCCCGAAATAGGAGGCAACCCACCAGGGGGAAGACGGCCCTATAATTGCGGCCCGGTCTCCGGCCCCGAACCCGGCGGCGGCAAGACCCGCGGCGATACCATCTGCTTGGGCATGGAGTTCTCGGTAGGAGATTTCACGCCAGGCGCCCCCTTCCTTGTAGCGGATGGCCGTTTTCATGGGCGCCGCCGCAAGGCTGTTCCTCAACAGGTCATCGATGGTTGTCATGTCGCTCTCTCAATCAGGTTAATGAAAGCATGGTTGATCGTTATTGGGAAACGAGGAAAGCATAGTAACCCAAGACTCTCTGGCACGCATCTGTTTTTTCCTTATTCCATGTGTCTAAAAGGTTTTTCTTTCCCTTGAAGCCCATTCCTTTCCCTTCTCTTGCTGAAATGCATGTATAATGACGTTTCCGCTAGTGCCCAGTATCACTTGAATCTACGCTACAAATAGTCCCCTCTCCCTTGGTGGGAGAGGGTTAGGGAGAGGGGGTTTTCCCAGGACATTCGCTGCCTGAAGCTCCACCCTCCCCCCCAACTCCCACCCATCAAGGGAGGGGGCGCTCTGCGAAGCTATTGATGTTACAAGGTACTAGCCTGCATACCTTCTCAGGAAGATCGCCATGAAAGCCGGTATGGTTCATGAAAAACTCAGTCTTGCTTTACTGATATTGGGTGAGAATATAGGGCCTCATTAAGGATCCGGCGATTCAGAGGGATACTTGCATGAAATCCGTTTTCGCTGTAGATGACAATGGTCAGGGGATGGAAGAGGTCCGCGCTTTTCTGCGTGAACGCGGTTACCAAGTGACCGAGTACAGCCAGGAGTAATGCGACGCGTTGCGTTTCACCCGGTTCGCGGTTGACTGCGCCTCCATTCAGGTGTTCTGGCTGAGTCCCGACCAGAGAATTCTCTATGTCAATGACTCTGCCTGCAACGCGCTGGGCTATACGCGCGAGGAGTTGACACGCATGTCGGTCTGCGACATCGATCCGGGTTATGACGGATTGCATGAACCTGAACGGTCCGGGATATGGAACAGGTTTCGGGAAACGGGGCATGGCAGATTCGAAACCAGTCACCTCGCCAGGGACGGCCGTGTCTATCCGGTGGAAGTCCAGTGCAATTTCCTGGAGTTCGAAGGGAGAGAGTACTGAGAGGCGCCGGGCGGAAAAAAGATGGTTCTGCTGGTCGAAGACGACGACTTGGTGAGAGAACTGAACCGCACGATCCTGGAGGACGCCGGGTACAGGGTGATCGAGGCGTCGGACGGGAGGGAGGCGCTGGAAACCTTCATGAAAAGAGGTGAAGAAGTCGATATTCTCGTCACTGACATCATCATGCCGAATATGGACGGGAAAACTCTTTACGGCGAGATTGAAAAAATCAGACCCGGCATGAAGGTTCTTTTCATGAGCGGGTACGCAACGGAAATCCTTGATGCCAGGGGCGTCCTGGACGACGAATGCAACTTCATGCCCAAGCCCGTCATGCCTTCGGAGTTTCTCGGAAGGTTGAGGGAGGTTCTCGACCGGACCTGACCCTCCCGACGCCGGGGAAAAGGCCTCGGCTTCCGCGTTGAGGCTTGATTTGCCGTGCATTATGGTACACTTGAACGTGCGCTGATTGGAAGCTCCACCATCAAAAGGAGGACGGTATGGAGGAAAGAAAGGGAATCATCACGTTTCAAGGCAATCCCCTGACCCTGGTGGGTCCGGAACTGAAGGCTGGAGGCAAAGCCCCCGATTTCCGGGTGGTGAACAACGGACTGGCCCCGGTTACCCTGGCTGATTACAAGGGGAAGATAAAGGTGCTGAGCGCGGTTCCGTCGCTGGATACACCCGTGTGCGACACTGAGACCCGCAGGTTCAACAAAGAGGCGGCCGCGCTTCCGGACAAGGTGGCCGTCCTCACCATCAGCATGGACCTCCCCTTTGCCCAGGCCCGCTGGTGCGGCGCGACTGGCGTTGATCGGGTCACCACGCTATCCGATTACCAGGAGCGCTCATTCGCCACCGGTTACGGTGTTCTGATAGGAGAGCTGAAACTTCTTGCCAGGGCCATCTTCGTGCTGGACGAAGAGGACATAATCCGCTATATACAGATTGTCCCGGAGATCACGACGGAACCGGACTATGACGCAGTGCTCTCGGCTGTAAACGGGCTTTTGTGAGGCAGGGTGGAAATCGAACCGGTGAAGTGTGAAGGGAAGAGAGTCAGAATCCAGAAGCATGGGAAAGCATAATTCCTCTGGACGCCCCCGACTTTAGGGGGAGTCTCAATGGGGGCGCCCAGGGGAATATGCGGGCCCGGCCAGCGGCTGCAGACCGCAGGCCGGGTTTTTTTGCGCCCGTCAGGACGGGTTAGCCGTGGACAGTTCTTTCTGGAAGGACCAGTAGTAGACTGCACCGATAAAGAAGAATCCGCCGACGATATTACCCAGCGTGGCGGGGATCAGGTTCCACTGGATGAACTGCGCCCATGTAACGTTGGCGCCCAGCATGATGCCGGCCGGGATGAAATACATGTTGGCGACACAGTGCTCCATGCCCAGGGCGACGAATGCCATGATGGGGAACCAGATGCCGAAAAACTTGCCGATCATGTTCTTTGAAGAAAAGGCAAGCAGCAGCGCCACATTGACCAGCAGGTTGCAGGCTATGGCCTTCAGGAAGCAGGACCAGAGACCCCAGGCGCCGTTAGCGATGTAGGGGAGGGTCTTCGCTTCCGCGACGGCGATGGCGCTCTTTCCGAAAATGGTCAGTTCCAATCCGCCGCCTTTGACAAACGGGCCGTACACCATGATGTACGCCCAGAAAAGGGAGCCTATGAAGTTTCCGACATAGACCCAGAACCAGGCATTAATCACCTTGTTCCAGGTGGTTTTTTTCTGCCAGACCGCCATGGGGATCAGCATCGTGTCGCCGGTAAAGAGCGACATGCCCGTCAACACGATCGCAATAAGGCCGATGGGGAAGACCGCCCCTCCGATAAGGGACTTGAATCCGGGGCCCATGAATTTGTCCAGGCCCGTGCCGGCTACGGTGCAGAGCGCGCCGCCGACCGCGATAAAAAGTCCCGCCATGAAACTTCTCACCAGCCAGTTGGGAATACCCAGATTGGCCTTGTACATCCCCGCATTGCCACACGCCTCCACGACTTCTACCGGTTTCTGCGCCATTTCTTCCTCCGTCTTGGATTGATAGAGACTGCAAAATTTTGAATCATAGTAAAAAAGACAAGGCGCCATGTCAAGTAGAATATCGTTCTATGGATTAGAAAAGAACTAGTGTTAATGAAATAAAAAATGACCATGTATATTATTGCAGTTTAAAGCCCTGATAACTTCGGTTATTAGTGCTTAGAGAATGGTAAAGACACTTTTAAAGTATCTTGTATTAATTAATATAACTTATTGATAAATGATACTATTTTTCTGATTGTTTATTCCTGGTAAATATATCGGGAAGCGAAAAAAAGGCGTTTATTCGGGGGGGTGTCTTTCGGGGGGTATGACGGTAGTATGTCGGAATTTGCTGAAGAAGAGGGCGCGCCGCCTGCCGGTGGATGCGGATTAGAACGATTTCCTTTGTAACGTGAATGGAACCCCGGTTTTGATTGCGGTTTCCGTTGAAATGGACCTTCTTGCTTTCTATTCTTCCTGGTCCGGGTATTCTTCCCGGTAAATCCCGGCTATCAGCCCTATCTTGTCCCCCTTGTTGCTTCGGCCGAGGGATGCGTCGGCGTCCGCCCGGCACACCATCAGCAGTAGCGGGAACAGGGGGTGTTCCATAACCTTGCGCTGGTTGCGTGTGGGCCGGGCCGGGCCGTCCAGGTTCCAGCTGAAGTGGAACAGGTGGCGCTTCACCAGCCAGGCCACGTCGGCGGCCAGTTCGGGCAGGCCCAGCCTCTCCATGACCGCCGGGACCATCTCCGCTCCGACCTGGGCATGCCCGGTTGATCGCCATCTCCCTTCCGTGAAGACCGTTGTGACGGATTTGCCGATATCGTGCAGGAGCGCCGCCCAGAAAACCCGCTGGTCCGCGTCATCTTCAACCGCTTCCATGGTGAGGATGGTGTGGACGTAGGCGTCTCCTTCACCGTGATATTCCGGTGGCTGTTCCACGCCGCGGAGCGCCGAAACCTCCGGAAACCGTTCGTCAAAATGTCCCTCCCTGATCCATTCTCTGATCATTTCCCGGCATTCCATCGTTTTCAAGATATTCACCTCCAGCGGCGGCGGTATCCGGTGGGTTGTATGCCGCCGGATTGAGCGGTTTTATCCTTTTTCATTGGTAAAGAAAAGGAAAAGATTCCCTTTACAGGGCGGCGGGCGGTGTTAACCTTCAGAAAGACACAATCATCTTCATCGGAAGGAGGACGCCATGCACTACGGAGAAGACAGGGTTTACAAGAAGATCGAAGTGATCGGGGTCTCCAGGAAGGGGATCGATGAGGCCATCCAGGCCGCCCTTGCCAAGGCCCACCAGACGCTGGAGCGGGTTTCCTGGTTCGAGGTGGAGGAGATCCGCGGCCATGTGGGTGATGACGGCATGGTCAGCGAGTATCAGGTGGTTCTGAAGGTCTGCTTCGCATTGAAGTAGGGGCGGCCCGGTGCGGCCGCCCGCGGCTCGATTCCGGATTCGGCGGTTGAAGGCATCCCAGGCCCGGCAGGGATGACGGCAACCGCCGTTTAAGTTACACCGACCCGAATCTGCTGGACGTGAAAGGTTTCTTCTTTTCCATGAGCACACCGTGGTCCGCGTTGGCGGCGGCGTGGAGGAGTATCCGGAATACGGACTCCTCCGCATGCGACGCGCCGATGGCCGCTGCGATCTCTTCGGCTGTCATGGATGTTCCCGCCTGTTGACGAAGATGCGCCAGTATTTCTCCCTGTAGTCTGAGCACCTCTCCCGCGGCCTTTTTTCCAGCCTCCACGCCTGGTTGATGATATGCGTTGATCCCCACCAGAAAGGCGTAATAACCGACCGCCCGTTCGTAGAGGGCTATCAACGCCCCCACGGAACGCGCGTCGAAGGCTTCGAGCGTGATGGTGAGCGACTCCCTACCCTTTTCCGCCAGGGCCTTCCGGGTCCCCTGCAGAAATCCGCTGAGGTAATCTCCGCTGGTGACGCCGGGCTCGACGGCAGGAGAACTCACTTCCCGATCCCGGAGCGTTTCGATGAAGGTGACAAAGAAATTGTTGACGCCGTCCCTGAGTTGCTGAACAAAGGCGTGCTGGTCGGTGGCGCCCTTATTGCCGTATACCGCTATTCCCTGGTGGACGACCGCGCCCGACAGGTCCTTCTCCTTGCCCAGGGATTCCATGACGAGCTGCTGGAGATAGCGGGAGAAGAGGAGCAGCCGGTCCCTGTACGGAAGGATGACCATGTCTTTCGCGCCTGTGCCGCCGGTTGCGTGACGCCACATGAGGGCGAGCCGGATGGCCGGATTGTGGCGGCTGTTGGGCATGCGGGTCAGGGCGTCGCACAGGCTGCCCCCCTCAAGAAGGGCATCTATGTCGATCCCCTGGAGTGCGGCCGGGAGGAGCCCAACGGCCGACATTACCGAGGTGCGTCCCCCGACCCAGTCCCACATGGGAAAGCGGGCCAGCCATTTCCCTTCAAGCGCCAGACGATCCAGTTCGCTCCCCTCGCCGGTAACGGCGACGGCATGGCCGGCGAAATCCAGTCCCGCCCGCTGGTAGGCCGCGGCCGCCTCCAGCATGCCGTTGCGCGTCTCTTTTGTTCCTCCGCTCTTGGAGATGACCAGGGTCAATGTTTCCGCAAGGCCGTCTCCGATTTGGGCCAGTACCCGATCCATGCCGTCGGGGTCGGTATTGTCGAAGAAATGGGGCGTTAGCGGGTCGCCGGCGTTCCCCAGCGCGTCCGCCAGAAACTGCGGGCCGAGGGCCGATCCGCCGATGCCTATGAGGAGGAAGTGGGAGAACCTGCCCCCTTTGGCGGGCGTCACCGTTCCGTTGTGGACCTTCGCGGCGAAATCCCTGATGCCGGCTATTGTTGTCTCTATCTGCTCCTGTATCTCCCGGGTGGGGGCGAGATAGGGCGTTCGCAGCCAGTAGTGGCCCACCATCCTTCCCTCGTCGGGATTGGCGACAGTGCCGTCCTCGAGCTCGGCCATCTGACGGAAGACCTTTACAAGGGAAGGCTCCCAGGTCTCGAAGAAACCGGCGGGAAAGTTCATGCCGCTGATGTCGAGTAGCATGCCGATTTCCGGATGCCAGGTCAGGTGTTCTTTGTATCGTTCCCACATGACTCGTTTTTTCATGGATACCTCACGTCTTGTCTGGGAATATGCGAGACCTGCCGGATTTTCAAAACCTGGCGGGTCTGGTTTGTTACGAACGGGTCAGCTTCGCCGCTGCTTCAAGATCCAGAAGCCAGGTGAGGGACCCGCGCAATGGCGCAACCCGGCCGGCAGGATAGCGCCCGGCGGTCTTCCCTTCCAGGATCTCCGCAACGATGTCCGCCTTGCCGGCGCCGGTCACCATGATAACCACACGGCGCGCGTTATTGATGACCGGCAGGGTCAGGGTGACCCGGTGGCTGTCCAGGTTTTCCGCATGCACGGCAACGGCTTTCCGGCCTTGATCCCCCTTGTCCTCCATTCCCGGGAAAAGCGAGGCCGTATGGCCGTCGTTCCCGACGCCGAGAAAGATCATGTCGAAGACCGGCAATTCGTCGTCGCCAAAGGCGAGGGAGAGGTCTTCCTCGTAGCGGATGGCCGAATCCTTGGGCGGCAGTTCGCCCGCAATGCGGTGAATGACCGCGCCGGGCGCCGGCAGTCTGGAGAGGAGGAGTTCCCGGGCCATGCGGAAGTTGCTGTCCGGATGGTCGGGCGGGACGCAGCGTTCGTCGACCCAGAAGACATGCGCCGCGCCCCAGTCAATAACCCAATTCGGGGCCTGTTCCGCTATTGTCCGGAACAGGGGTTGAGGGGATGCGCCGCCGGAAAGGGCCACGGTAAAGCGCCCTCTTTCATCGATGGCGCGCAGCGCCGCTTCCAGGAACAGCTCCGCTCCCCGGACAGCGGCCTGGTCTACGGACTTGGCTATTTCTATGGCCCGTTTCTCATCCATACACGGCACACGGACAACGGACACTGACAACGGCCTCACAGCGCCCTCCATCTCCGGCCATCCTTTGCCAGGAGCGCCCCGGCCGTCTCCGGCCCTTCGCTTCCGGCGGTATAGAAGAACGACTCCGGCGGTTTTTTCCGGCCCTCCAGCGCCCTGATAAGCGGAGAAAGGAGCGACCAGCTCAGATCAACCCCGTCCTCGCGCACGAACAGCATCTGATCCCCTTCCATACAGTCCAGGATCACCCGCTCGTAGGCGCCGAGAGAGACATCACCGCCATATAAGAAATCCAGGTTAACCGGCTTCAGGCACATGCGGGAGCCGGGGTGCTTTGCCTGTATCTCAAGCGAGATTCCCTCATCCGGCTGTACCCGGAGCGCTAAGGTGTTGGCCTCGATCTTGCCCCCAATGGAGCGGGAAAACATCATGTGGGGTACGGGACGAAAGCGGATTGAGATTTCCGTGACGCGTTTTTTCAGCCTCTTTCCGGAGCGTAGATAGAAAGGAACCCCGTTCCAGCGCCAGTTGTCAATCCAGACCTTCAGGGCCGCATAGGTCGGCACGGTGGAGTCGACGGCAACGCCGTTCTCCTCGCGGTATCCCCTTATGGCGGAACCGTCCTGAGCCGCATACTGGCCCGTGACCACGCACTGGTCGAGATGGTCCAGGGGGAATGGGCGGATGGATTGCAGCGTCTTTGCCTTCTCGTCCCGCACCCGGCCGGCTGAAAAGAGGGAAGGGGGTTCCATGGCCGTCAGGGCCAGCAACTGGAACATGTGGTTCTGGAACATGTCCCGCAGCACGCCCGCCTCCTCGTAGTATCCGGCGCGGCGTTCTATGCCGATGGTCTCGGCGGCGGTTATCTGCACGTGATCGATGTATCGCCTGTTCCAGAGCGGTTCGAAAAGGGAGTTGGCGAAGCGGAACATGAGGATGTTCTGCACGGTCTCTTTGGCCAGGTAGTGGTCGATGCGGTATACCTGGTTCTCGGGGAAGACGTCGAGCAGGACTCGGTTGAGTCTTCGCGATGATTCCAGGTCGTTGCCGAAGGGCTTTTCGATAACGATCTTGACCTGGGCATCGCCATGGGCGGCCGGGCCCGACAGGCTCAGGGCCTTGATGACCTCCTCGTACACGGTAGGCGGGGTGGCCAGGTAGAAGATCCGGCTTCCTCCGGCGCCTGCCGCTTTTTCCAGGGGGGGGAGGATTTCCGAGAGGATGGCCCGGCAGGATGACGGATCTCCGTAGTTCACGGCCCGGTAGTGAATCAACGCCGCGAAGCGCCGCCAGCATTCGCCGACGCACTCGTCGGGAGTGGCTTCCCGCAGCAGCTCCCGGTAGCGGTCGGAATCCATGGCGGTGCGGGCCAGGCCGAGAACGAAGAATCCGGGGGGGAGGAGTTTCTGGCGGAACAGCCGGTAGACGGCGGGGATGAGCTTGCGCCTGGTGAGGTCGCCGGAAGCGCCGAAGATAACCAGGCAGCAATTGGCGGGGATGGCGATTTCGCAGGGCGACGGCTGAAGGTTTGAGTAATCCGGGGTCTTGGCCATGGTGTCCCCTCCGGTCAGTTGCGCGTTTTGTCAGCGGCGGCCGGGGCCACTCCGCCCGCGCCGGCGCCGTCCGGCCTTTTCATGGAATCAGCCGGTAAAACGGCATGTCCGCCGAACTGGTTGCGCAGCGCCGCCAGCACCTTGTCGCCGAAGCTGTCGCCGAGGCGGGAACGAAAGCGCTGGAACAGGGCGGCCGCGATAACCGGCGCGGGAACCCCGCTGTCGATTGCCTGCTGAACCGTCCAGCGCCCTTCGCCCGAGTCCTCCACGTAGCCCTGAATTTCCACCAGGCCGGGGTCTTGCCTGAACGCAGTTTCGGCCAGTTCCAGCAGCCAGGAACGGACCACGCTGCCCCGGTTCCAGAGGTGCGAGACCTCCGCCAGGTCGAGCCCGTCGCCGTAAGGCGAGGCCCTGAGGATGGAAAAACCTTCCCCGTAGGCGGCCATCATGCCGTACTCGATGCCGTTGTGCGCCATCTTCACGAAATGACCCGCCCCGGCCGGCCCGCAGTAGAGATAGCCGTCCTTTGGTGCCAGAGTGGCAAAGAGCGGTTCCAGACGATCGTAGTCTTCCCTGGCGCCGCCCACCATGAGGCAGTAACCCTCGCTGAGTCCCCAGATGCCGCCGCTTACCCCCACATCCATATAGCGGATGCCTCGGGCGGCCAGCGTCTCCGCTCGACGGATGTCGTCCCTGTAGTAGCTGTTGCCCCCATCCAGGAGGCAGTCGCCGGGTGAAAGGAGCTTCATCAATTCACCGATGGTCTCGTCAACCACGGCCCCGGCCGGCAGCATCAGCCAGATGCGCCTTGGCGGCGCGAGAATTTCGACAAGTTCCTTGAAGGAAAAGGCCGGCCTTGCTCCTTCATTGGCCATTTCCTCCGTTTTCGCGGGGGACCGGTTCCAGACGACGACTTCATGGCCGCCGCGCAGGAGCCTTCGCGCCATGTTGCTTCCCATGCGTCCCAATCCGGCAATGGCGACCTGCATGCATATCCCTCCTGTCGGTTTTTTCTCGTGCCCGTGCGGTTGCCCCTTCCGCGAAAGGTGGCGGCGCATCCACGGGTCTGGATTGTATCATGGAACGGGACCGAGGCAACCGGAAAGGGCCGGAAAATGATTATTCACCCTGGATTGGGCAATTGTCGGCGGGAGGCCGGATTCCGCCGGAGACCCTTTCCAGGAAGTCCCTTACAAGCGGCGCGAAGGTTTCGTGTTCCAGCAGGAAGGCGTCATGTCCGTAGGATGATTCGATGAGGTGGTATTCAACCGGCTTGCCCAGTTCCTTCAGGACATTGACCAATTCCTCGGTCTGGGCAGGCGGGTAGAGCCAGTCCGAAGTGAAGGCGTAGAACTGCATGGGCGCCTGCACCGGCGCGAAGGCCTCGTGGAGTGATTCGCACCCCCAGGCCACGTCGTACAGGTCCAAGGCCTTGGCAAGGTAGAGGAAGGAATTGGCGTCGAAGCGATCAACGAAGTTGTAGCCGTTGTAGGAGAGATAGCGCTCCACCTCGAAGCGGCCGAAGAAATCGAAGAGGCCGTCCCGCGTCGAGAAGCGGCGGCCGAACTTGTTCCACATGGATTCGTCGGACAGGAAGGTGATGTGGCCGATGCCTCGGGCCAGGGCCAGACCGTCCTTGGGGTTCTTGCGGTATTCACCCTTCTTCCATGTCGGGTCGTTGAAGATGGCCCATCGCGCCACGGCGTTCATGGCGATGGCCATGGGAGAGGGCCTGCCGCTGGTTGCCAGGACAATGGCCGAGGCGATCCTGTCCGGGTAGCAGGTGGCCCACTCAAGGGCCTGCATCCCGCCCATGCTTCCGCCGAGCACGGTAAGCAGCTTGTCGATCCCCAGGTGATCCAGCAACAGCGCCTGGGCGCGCACCATGTCGCGGACGGTAATCACCGGGAAGGATAGGTTGTACCTCTTGCCGGTCTTGGGGTTGATGGAGGTGGGGCCGGTTGAGCCGTAGCATGAGCCGATGATGTTGGAACAGATGACGAAATAGCGGTCGGTATCCAGCATCCTTCCCGGGCCGACGATGGCGTCCCACCACCCCACCTTCTGGTCGTCTTCGCTGTTTTTCCCGGCCACGTGGGCGTTTCCGGTCCAGGCGTGGGTAATCATCACCGCGTTGGAGCGGTTGCTGTTCAGTTCGCCGTAGGTCTCGTAGGCGAGCGTGATGGGGCCGAGGATCCTGCCGCTCTCCAGACGGAGTTCGGTATCAAAGGTGACGAATTGGGTTTCTACGATGCCGACCGACATGGGGTACCCGGGAAATGAAATGAAATAAAGAAAAGCCCCTTCTCATGCTGTGAGAAGGGGCTTCGGGGATCGGTTCCTTTTCAAGCTCCTCTCTCATCTGCGCCTTTCGGCCGGATTTAGCACCTGTCGTTCCATGGGGAACCGGTTGCTGTGGTTTCGCAGGGCCTCTCCCTCCACCACTCTTGATAAGAAGGTCTTCTGTTCAGTTGTAGGAAAAGGATACGGGAGGCATGGTTTGTTGTCAATGCAAATATCCGGGTTCTGGGAAATCCTGTGATGGTGACCTTTGATCCTAAAACCGGCAGTTGGAGGTATCCGTAGAGAGCGACTCGGTCGTATTTCGTTGCTGCTCTTAGCGAAATGGAGCGGCCACAGCCGATACTGTCCGAACCCGAAGGGTGAGTTTATCGGCTGTAGCGAAATGAGCTTAGAGCAGCCGAAAGACGGCAATCGGAGAGAACGAAGGATGCCTCCAACTGCCGAATCTAGG
>CAZFCG010000080.1:0-15394 GCA_964517595.1 uncultured Geobacter sp.
ATTCCAGGCGATTTTTATCTTCGTGTGCTAATTCCATATATTTATCGTGGCTCGATATATCTGCTAGTTGGAGGGTTTCACCTGAACGCGCTTGATAATTTGGTACCGCCGTCAATACGGAGCTGAATAGAAACGGCGTGGGTCTATGAGAAATTTGGTAAAATCCGAAATTCGGGACACTTCCCGTATTACCGTCTTGAATCTATGGGAAACTGACAAAACTTATCATGGATGTCCCTAGTTTTCTCTAGTTTTCTGAACACGACCCGGTGTCTGCTGCGAAGAGTAGTGGATGCCGGGGTAGAACAATTTTTTTGTTCGGGTTATGGTACCATGGCCGGGCAGGAAATGGATAGACTGTTTAGTGATAAGTGTAATCAATTATGCTGGGTTATAGAATTTTATATGCATACGACGTATTCTGTCATATCGGTGTGGTATTACTATACTTATGAAAAAAACCATTACAAGCATCGAATCCCCTTTGCGGATTGCCGAAGTGAAAGTGCCTCTTGGTAAAAGAGGGGTTATCGGGATGACTCTCTGTCCTGGGAAGAGAGATGAAAAAGGTGTTTCCGGTTCGTGGGCTAGGGATCTCACTCTTGATATGGAGGTTATCCGCGACTGGGGAGCTGATGCTCTCGTTACCCTGATGGAAGACTTTGAACTCGATATGCTCGCTGTTCGAAAACTGCCGGAAATCGCGAAGAGTCATGGAATCAGGTGGTACCATCTTCCCATTGTCGATGTGAGCGTTCCAGACAAATGCTTTGAGAAAGATTGGGCAACGAAAGGAAATGAACTGCGAAACATTCTCTATAACGGGGGGAGAATTGTTATCCATTGCAGGGGAGGGCTCGGTCGTACCGGCATCATCGCTGCCAGAATTCTCGTGGAATTCGGCATTGAGCCGGGCGAAGCGATAAAGGTGGTGCGCACTGCACGACCAGGAGCTATCCAGACTATTGAACAGGAGGAATACGTTCGGCGATGCCAATCCTTAATCAGCAGCAAGTAAGGGAAAAATTTGTCGGCTGTCTCCTTGGCGGCGCTGTGGGCGATGCCCTCGGCTGGCCAGTGGAATTCATGTCCATATACGAGATCCGGAAGAAGTTCGGACCGGACGGTATACTTGACTTTGTCGAGACGTCTGGAGGTATCGGCGCCATCACAGACGATACCCAGATGACCCTTTTTACCACGGAGGGGCTTCTGAGAGAATTTCGGCGCACTCAGGATAGCGGAACGCAACCCGATTATCCCTCATCCGTCTACCGCTCCTATCTTCGGTGGCTCCATACACAGGGGGAAGTATCCCGTGACCCGAACTTTCGTGAGTGTCTGGATGGGGAGTTGCTGAAGGTGGCGGGACTGCACCATCGCAGGGCGCCGGGCAGCACCTGCCTGTCGGCGCTGATTGCCGGGAAGATGGGAACGGTTGCCCAGCCGGTCAACAGCAGCAAGGGGTGCGGCGGGGTTATGCGGGTTGCCCCGGTGGGTTTATTCTGTCGGGCATTGCCGGATGGTGGAGATGACCAGAAGAGAGGGGAGATGGCCTTCGAGCTTGGCTGCGCTGCCGCCGCTATAACCCACGGTCACCCGCTCGGTTACCTGCCTGCAGGTTTTTTAGCCTCGCTTATTTTCTCACTCGTATCCGAAAGGAGTCTGGAGGAATCAATTTCCGAGTCCATGTTGATTCTTGTGAAGCGACCTGAGTATGAGAAGAGCGCTTTAGCCGCCATGATTGCCCGGGCGCTGCAAGGCAGCATCCAGGAGAAGCCCTGCCCGAAAACGATAGAGGAGCTCGGTGGTGGCTGGGTCGGGGATGAGGCGCTCGCTATTTCCCTTTACTGTTCAATGGTTGCCAAAGGAGATTTCGGCCAGGGTGTCCGGTTGGCGGTTAACCACTCTGGGGATTCCGATTCCACCGGGGCGATTGTCGGGAATATTCTCGGGGCTTTGCTGGGAAGAACTTCAATTCCTGGAGAGTGGGTGGCTCAGGTGGAATTGCGGGAGGTCATCGAGGAGATTGCTGATGGTGTGTGTAAAACCGGAATGTAGTTGTCTGAAACCGGTCTTTAACCCCTTGATTGAAAAGAATTAAATGGTTTTAGGGTATTAGTTCTGGTAAAAAATTGGACAGTCATTACAAAGGGGATTGGCTTTGCCGACTCCTCCTCCAATGGAATCAAAATGAATCGCAAAAGAAAAACTATGGGAAGTTCGGGGTATTGCCGGCTGAGGTGAAGGCGGTAACGGGAAACATCGCGCAAGATTCTAGAGTCTGTCACCCCTGAATGAGAAGGGTCTGTTTATTAAGCAGATTCTTCTTTTCCCTCAGGATGACAATCCAAGGAATACATCCACCGTAGACTGAATTGGTAAACTCTTGCGGAGGTACACTATGGTTTACGAAAACCGGTTGCGAGATAACGACAGACTTCAAGAGAAGATTCGAGAGCGCCGTCCCCTTGACGATTATGAAGTGAAACAGTTGAAGGAATATTTCCGCATCGGCCTTACATAAGCTGCCATGCTGCACCTGAATCTGGTGACTATCCATCCGTTCATCGACGGCAACGGCAGAACCGCTCGTCTTTTGATGAACCTGGCCCTGTTGCAGGCAGGATTTCCCATCACCATCATCCCACCAATAATCCGGGGTGACTATATCTCTGCCCTTCGGGATTCCAACAAGGGTGACAATCGGCCATTCATCAACTTTATCTCCTGCTACGTCTGGGAAAGCCAGAAGGAGTATCTGCGGTTGATGGAAAGTCTGGACAGGAAGTAGAGAAAGACTTAACGCAAGGGCATCTCTGTGAGTACCATGGGTGGGGCACCTCTCAAAGAGGAGTCGAGGGATTATTTTGGGCGTTTTTTTTGATGGTAGGGGTAGGTGTTGAAAATCACTACCTGAATACGATGGATGTCAATATACTTTGCCGGACTTTATAAGACGGTAAAAAAAGAAAAAGCCCCGCTTTTACGGGGCTTTTTACACTACATTACTGCGTTGGATTGTTTGATGGTGCCGAAGACTGGAATCGAACCAGCACGAGGGAACCCTCACTAGAACCTGAATCTAGCGCGTCTACCAATTCCGCCACTTCGGCTTGAGTGGAAAGTTTTATATCACTATCCCGAGGTGATTGCAAGACAAAAACCGCTGGCTTTGCTGGTGGTCGTATTGCCGCTGTTTGTTAACGTGTGAACCCGAGGCTGGTGATGCGTGAAACAGGTAATATATTAATTGATTTTATCTATACCGGTTTGTATCATGGAAAACGTTTTCCAGGGGGCGCCTCCGGCGCCAAAATATCGAACAAGTTTGGCGATGTGTCCCGCGCGAGGCGGGGGAAGGATTTTGTCTGATAGTGGCGGCGCGCAAAGAACGACTGGATAAGATACTTGTGGAACGCGGACTTGCCGAGTCCAGGGAGCGGGCGCGCGCGCTTATCCTGGCAGGCCAGGTTGTGATCGGAGATCATGCGGCAATGAAGGCCGGACAGATGATTCCCGTCGATTCGGACATCCGTCTCAAAGGCGGGCTTCCTTATGTGAGCCGCGGGGGGATGAAGCTCGAAAAGGCTCTGGACGAGTTTGCCATTGATGTTGATGGTGTGTGTGCCCTGGATGTGGGGGCTTCGACTGGAGGTTTTACAGATTGCCTCCTTCAGAGGGGCGCCCGGAAGGTTTTCGCCGTTGACGTAGGTTACGGGCAACTGGCCTGGAAGCTGCGCAATGACGAGCGCGTCGTATGCATTGAACGTATGAATATACGCTTTCTTGAGCCTGAGGCTCTTTCCGAGATTCCCGGCCTGGCTGTAATTGACGCGTCGTTCATTTCCCTGGAAAAGGTTTTACCCAATACAATTCGTCTCATTGGCGATGAAGCGGAGATAGTTGCCCTGATCAAGCCGCAGTTTGAGGTGGGGAGAGGTGAGGTGGGTAAGGGAGGCGTTGTGCGTGACCCTGCCAAGCACAGGGAAGTGGTGGAATCGGTGACGGCCCTGTCAGAAAGGCTGGGTCTGGAGGTTAAGGGGGTTATTGAATCCCCTGTTCTAGGTCCCAAGGGGAACAGGGAGTTCCTGATCTATCTGAAAAAGAAAACGGGAGACAATGAACGTTCGGCTCGAATGACGTCTTGAACCATTTTTTTGGCTGCCGCACGAACCGCCGCTGTATCCGCAAGGCGCAGGTCGGGCGTGTATACGAAAACATTCGGACCATTGGAAAACTGGAGGTGGGCTAGTGGAAGGATGCATTTTCTGCCGGATTATTGCCGGTGAGGTACCGGCCGGGAAGGTCTATGAGGATGAGCTCCTTGTGGTCATAAAGGATATCGCGCCGGTCGCCCCGTTGCATTTGCTGATTATTCCCAGAAAGCATATTGTAAATTCCCTTGATCTCGAGGAGGAAGACTCCCTGGTTGTTGGTCACGCCTTCCGTGTGGCCGCGGACATCGCGCGCCGGGAAGGGGTGGACGCGGATGGCTTCAGGATAGTAAACAACAACAATGCCGGTGCCGGGCAATCTGTTTTCCATCTTCATTTTCATCTCCTCGCGGGAAGAGAATTCAAATGGCCGCCGGGATAGATATATAAAACAGGCAATTCCGCGGGCTCATCCGGAGTTTCCGGATGGCCGCTATTTACCTTGCGGGAAGGAGAGGCGAATTATGAAGGGCATCATTACGATTGGATTGTTCACGCTTTTGTTTGCCGGGGTCGCGCTTGCCGAGACCTATGTCTGGGAGGACGCGTCAGGTACGGTGAATTTTACCGAAGACCTTTCCCGGGTCCCCAGAAAGTATCGCAAGAAAGTCAGGGTCAGAGGCGATCTTTCAACCCCTGCTCCAGAAGAGTCCGGGAAGGAAAAGGCTCAGGAATCCCCGAAAAACGAATCTCCCTCTCCCAGTGCGGTAGATGCTGGAAAACCCGCTCCGGAGACGGAAAAAAAGGAAGTAAGGTATGGAGGAAGGAGCGGGCTGGAGTGGAAGAGCGAGTTTGAATCCGCCAGAGCCGATTTGAAGGCGACGGAAGGACAGATTGCGGAACTCAACGGACGGCTGGCGGATACCAGCAAGATGTCGCGCGCTGATTATCTGGGTATTTTGAATTCGCTTAAATCCCTTGAGTATCATAAAACAGAGGTGGGGAAAAAACTGGATGCGCTGAATCAGTCCGCAATGAAGGCGGGGGTCCCGGCGGAATACCGGTGAGAGGGCAGGAGGTGTTCGTCCTGACAGATGGCAAAGAGCCGGGAGTTTTTTCTCCCGGCTCTTTGTTTCGACCTTCATCGTCGCCGATGGCGTCTGCTCCAAAATGCCGTAGGTTAGTCAGAGATACCGACCGTTGGGCTAATTATCATGCGGGAAAAGACTTCAGGCCGCCCTTTCGGGCTTGCGCACTGTCTTTGGACCCGTCTTGATATGCTTCTTTATTGAACGTCAGTCCCTAGCCTTGCCATACCTGCACCCCAGAGCAATTTTCAGAGAACGTAATCATTTCTTGATGGAATTTATTATATGTCCTCATCCAGGTGTGTCAAGGGCTGGCGGGGTACTTTTTCGCGAGTCGGCGAGCTTACCGGGCCATGAACCCAGGGCCGGTGGCGACGGTGTCAGATGGAATTCAATGCCGCATGTGTGTCGGATATGCCGGCGGCAGATCTGGGGGTAGACATGGATAGGCTTGCTGAAACCTTGAAAGCGGGACGCTACCGGCACTACAAAGGTAACCTCTATGAGGTCCTTGGGGTGGCCAGGCACAGCGAGACGGAAGAATACCTTGTGGTTTACCGTTGCCTGTACGGGGATTTTTCCCTTTGGGTCAGACCTCTTGACATGTTCCTCGGGAAAGTTGTCGTGGAAGGCAGGGAGATACCCCGTTTCGTCCCGTGCGGCTCTGATGAATAGAACGCAAGAGCCGTTACGTTTCCCTGAAAATCCTTAGGAACTGTAAATGGATAGCATGGTCAATATTGCGTTAAGATTCAGTTCAGATTTGCGCTGATTATTCCCTTATCGTATGGGCCAGCTTTTTTCCAGGTCAGGTGGATAGAAGTTTTCTCTGGTGCGGTTGTAATATCCGAACTGGATGCGGGGAAACTCCGTTTTTACTATCCGCAGCATCCTGTACATGCCTGTTCCCTTTGTCTTCAACTCCATCCCGCGATTATAGAAATCCGGGTCAATGGACAGGTTGCGCATCTGGATCATGTCAACCCCGGTTTTTTCAATGAGAGAGAGGAGCGCCTGGATCTCCTGTTCGTCGTCGGTCAGACCAGGTGACACCAGATAATTGATCATGGTGAACAGTCCCTTTTCTTTGGCTGTCCGAAGAGATTCCACCACATTGTTGAATCTGTAGCCGACCGGCCGGTGGTAGCGGTTATAGTATTCCTCCCGGACGGAGTTCATGGAAAAGCGCATGGAGTCCATTCCCGCATCGCACAGCATTGCAATCTTTTCCGGAAGGGAACCGTTTGAGTTGAAGTTTACCGTTCCCCGGGAGCTCCCCTGTTTCAGTCTCCTTGTGGCTTCGGCCACAACATCCGCCTGGAGGATTGGATCTCCCTCGCATCCCTGTCCGTAGGAGACTATGGGTTCCGGCGCTTCCAGGAGGTGGGGAAGGGCGATTTCAACGATTTCTTCGGGTGTCGGGACAAAGGATATCCGCTCCTGGTTCGAGGGGCAGCAGTCGGAGGGCTGAAGGCTGATGCATCCCAGGCAGCGGGCGTTGCAGGCCGGTGAGGTGGGGATGGGCGCCTCCCATCTTCGGAAGAAAAGGTTCTTGGCCGCGAAACAGTGGTAATCCAGGGCGCAGCGGGCCAGTTGCTCCAGGAGGCGGTTGTCGGGTGTCTCCCGCAATCTCCGGCGTACAACAGGGTCCAGTTCGCGGTCGTCGTAATTGCATGGATTCCAGTTTTCATTGCCGTCGACCCTGCTTGCGGCGACAACGAAACGCTCCCGCTCTTCGTCCCACCCCACGGCGGTATAGGACCACAGGGGGAGGTGATCCTTCTTGCGGCTGTAGTCGCATGCGGGTAGCAGGGTTCTCATGTATCCGGGCGCCATGAAGGCGGACACGGCCTGGATATTGATCCTCCTTTTCCCCTGACGGACCGAATCGACGGTCACGAATCTGTTTTGTCCCTGATCCCAGGCAATGGGCGGGGTGGACGGTATGGTGAATATCCGGCTTCCTTCCGGAAGCGGGATAAGTTCAACATCTTCAGGCAGGACCGCTTCCGGACCGTTCATGCCGGCCATATGAAGCTTGGGGTGATCGAATATGTTGCCTCTTTCATCGGCATACAGCAGTTTCGGCATAGTTAAGTTTTTCATTTATGCGCCTCCTGGAGCACCGTAGCAAAAAACGCATTTCCCGGCAAGCGCCGCAAACACGTCAAATATCCGAAATGCTCCGGGCGCCGGGCATGGAATCCGCTGTATCCCCGGAAGATTATCCGTTACAATACCTCCCATGAAAATTATTCTAGCCACCCTTCACGCCAAATACATCCACGCTTCCCTTTCGCTTCCCTGTCTTGCCGCCGTAGGCAGCGGAGTTCCGGGGACGGAAACGGTAATCCATGAATTCACCGTAAACGAGCCTTGCGGAGATATCCTTCGTACCCTGATGGAGGAGGACGCGGATCTGGTGGCTTTTTCCTGTTACATATGGAACGTGGAGCAGACCTTGCGGATTATTTCCGACCTGAAAAAACTCAGGCCTGAGATTTTCGTTGTGGTCGGCGGTCCGGAGGTGTCGTATACGGCTGAGGAATTTCTTCTGGAAAACAAGGAAGTGGATTGCGTTGTCCGCGGCGAGGGGGAAAGAACCTGGAGAGAGCTTCTGGAGGTTCTGGCGGAGCGGGCCGGACCGCGTGATCTCCGTGGATGTCTTCCGGCGGGGATAACGATGCGTCTCGAAGGCGGGATTGTGGCCTCGCGGCAACGGGCGCCCCTGGAGGATCTGGACGAGATCCCTTCTCCCTTCGCCATGGGCCTGGTGAACCTGAAAAAACCGCTTGTCTACTACGAGACGTCGAGGGGGTGCCCCTTTTCCTGCGCCTTCTGTATTTCATCCCTGGAAAAAGGGGTCCGCTCTTTTTCACCCGGGCGGATCCGCGCTGACCTCCGTTTGCTCATGGACAGGGAGGTTGCGCTGGTAAAGCTAGTGGATCGGACATTCAACTACGATGCCCGGCGGGCGGATGACATATGGGAGTATATCCTTCTACAAAACCGGTCGACCAGGTTTCATTTCGAGATTTCCGCGGATCTGCTTACGGATCAGAACCTTCGCATCCTTAGCAAGGCCCCTCCCGGAATGTTCCGCTTCGAGATCGGCGTCCAGTCGGTCGCTGAGGAAACCCTGGCGCGGGTGTCCAGAAAGAGCGATATTGATCGTCTTCTGGCCAATGTGAGGCGCTTGACGGAAGAAACCGGCGTTACGGTGCACCTCGACCTGGTGGCCGGTCTTCCCGGAGAGGATTATCCGGGTTTCCTGCGTTCACTGCAGCGCCTCTTTCCGCTCCGGCCCAACCATATCCAGGTGGAGCCCCTGAAGGTGCTCAAAGGCTCTCCCATGGAAGAGATCGCCCGGACTGAAAACTACGCCTTTTCCTCCAGGCCGCCCTACAAGATCCTGCGGACTCCCCAGCTATCATTTACGGAGACAGGCCGCATCGAGGATGTGGCGAGGCTGCTGGATCTCTATTTCAACAGCGGGCGCTTCAGCTGCTCCCTGGACGAACTGGAGGCAAACGCCCCTCTCGCGGAGGTTTTCTCCTCGATGGCTGATTTTTTCAGGGAAGAAGGCTGCTTTGTCCAGATATCCTTGAAGGAACAGTTTGGCGTCTTGCGAAGATTTGCGGAAGAATTTCTGCCCGCGGATGGGTATGACGGTTTCCTGGACGCCCTCTGTTTTGATTACTGCTGTGTCGAATACCCCTCCAGCGGAGCGCTCCCGGATTTTTTCCCCGCCGGTTCACCGCAAGGAATCGGAGTCGTCCCAAGAAATCTCCTGGCGCCGTTCCTGCGAAAACTGGACGCGCCCGAGGGAAGCCGGGTGCGCGCCGTTTCAGGCCGTTTCCGTAAAGACTTCAGTTCACGGCCCGCTGCGAAAGGTTCGGTCCGGCTCCTCTTTATATATATATCAGCGCCGGGCGCGGGCCTTACTGTGCATGTATGTCCATGGGATGATGCGAGCTACGCATGATTCACCGCGCTTGAGCCACTCCACCTGTCTGGCATCAATTGACCGTTCGCGGTATGGCTTATGTTTCAGGCTGTCCCGGAGCGGACGACAGGATCTCCAGCATCTCTCCGTGGATGAGGCCGTTGCTGGCCAGGATGCGGTGGTCGTCCGTCAGGTGGGGGGCGCCTTTGTGGTTGGTCACGACCCCTCCGGCTTCCAGCACTAGGAGCTTGCCCGCTGCTATATCCCATGGGTGGAGCTTGCACTCCCAGTATCCGTCAATCCTTCCCGCCGCCACGTACGCCAGATCCAGGGCCGCCGCTCCGGCCCGCCGCACGGCCCTTGCCGCCAGCTGGAAATTGATGAAATTCCCGAAGTTGTTTTCGTTCCGGAGAGTCCTGTCATAGGGAAATCCGGTGGCCAGCAGGCAACCGGACAGGGGTTTGCGCCTCGATACCGATATCTTCCGGCCGTTCAGGCGGGCGCCTTGGCCGCGGGTCGCCGTGAACAGCTCCTCCATCATCGGGCTGAAGATAACGCCCAGCTCCAGTTCGCCTTCAACTTCCAGCGCTATGGAGACGGCGAACCAGGGGAAACCGTGCGCGTAGTTCGTTGTCCCGTCCAGCGGATCGATGATCCACCGCAGGGAAGAGCCGGTGGAAACAGCGCCGCTCTCTTCGGCGAGAAAAGAGCACTCTGGGCATGCGGAGCGGAGGGTGTCGATGATGACTTCTTCCGAGGCCCTGTCAACCTCCGTGACCAGGTTTTTCTCGCCCTTCATGTCAATGGCAAAGGCTTCCCTTATTCTGTCCCTCTGGATGCTTCCGGCCTTGCGCGCGGCTTCAACCGCCGCCTTAAGGTAATCTTGCATTCAGGTCTGCTTTCTTTCATACGGGTTTCGGGCCGCCGGCCCGCGCATCGGGATTGAATCGTAGCAGATTGCTTCCTTTCCCGCAACTGCGCGCCTTTTGTGCCTTCAATGGCAGGGCGGGAAGGAAACCAGGAGCGCTCAGGGGGGCGAGGCCCCCCTTTGCGTATCCTTCAGCCGTCAGGCCGGAATCAGAATATGTTGTATGCGGATTCGGAATGCTGCGTCTGATCCAGGCCCATGATCTCATCCTCCTTGTCTACCCGGAGCCCTACGGTTTTGTCCAGTATGAAGGCGAGGACACAGGTGACAATGAAGGCATAGGCGCCCGCCGTCACTACGGCGATTATCTGCGAAACGAACTGGGCGCCGTTTCCGGCTATGAGTCCCGATGCGCCCACTGTGGCGAATGCGCCGGTGGCGATAGCGCCGAATGCGCCGCCAACGCCGTGGATGCCGAATGCATCCAGGGAATCGTCATATCTGAGCCTTGCTTTCAGCAGAACAGCCAGGTAGCAGATTACGCCGGCGCAGCCGCCAATCACCAGCGCCCAGCCAGGAGTGACGAATCCCGCTGCCGGGGTTATGGCCACGAGCCCGGCGACGATTCCCGACGCGAAGCCCAGGGCGCTCGGCTTGCCCGAGTGGATCCATTCGGCGAACATCCAGGTCAGTCCGGCCGCTGCCGGGGCTACCGTCGTGGTGGTGAAGGCGAGGGCCGCGGTCCCGTTGGCCCCAAGGGCGCTCCCTGCATTGAAGCCGTACCAGCCGAACCACAAAAGTCCCGTGCCCAACAGGGTCAATGGCAGGGAGTGGGGCGCCATCCTTTCCGAGGGAAAGCCGTGCCTCTTGCCGAGGAACATGATCAGCGCCATGGCCGAGATACCGGAAGAGAGGTGAACAACCGTCCCGCCCGCGAAATCCAGCGCCGCCGGCGCCAGCTTTGACAGCCAGCCGCCGCCCCAGACCCAGTGGGCTATTGGATCGTACACCAGGGTCGACCAGAGGAGGGCGAACAGGCAATAGGCCGAGAACTTGATCCTTTCAGCCACGGCCCCGGATATGAGCGCGATGGTGATAATGGCGAACATGGCCTGGAACATGGCGAATATGAACTCAGGGACGCTGTTGGAGAGGCTGTCGATGGTGATCCCACCCATCATCAGCTTGTCAAGACCTCCGAAGAAGCCGTTTTCGGACTTGCAGAAACCGATGGTATACCCGACTACTATCCACTGTACCGCGATGATTCCCATGACGACAAATGAGTGCATCATGGTGGACAGGACGTTTTTCGAGCGGACCATGCCGCCGTAAAAAAGGGCGAGTCCCGGGAGCATCAGGAGCACCAGCGCCGAGGAGATGAGGAGCCACGCCGTATCTCCCGTGTTCAGGGCCGGTTTCGCGGCCTCTTCCGCAAATACGCCCGAAGACGCCATTATTGTCGCTATGCCGGCCATGGCCAGGGTCAGGAAAGATTTGTATCTCATATATGCCTCCATATGATTCGTCGATGTTGATCCGGTAACGCCCTTTCAGGGCGCGCGTGACGGATCATGGTTCAGAAAGTGTAGGTAACCTTGAGGCCGTACAGGCTTTCATCGCTTACCCCGCCCAATTCCCGGGCCTTGGAGCTGATGGCGTTGGAGTAGGTAAATGATGGAGAAATCCTGAGTTTCTCGGTGACGGAGTAATCCATGCTTGCGCTGAATTCGTAGTTATGCCAGTTGTTGTAGTCGATGCCCCAGTACTGGGCGGAATAGTTGGACTGGTTGTAACTGATGAGGGCGCCCAGATTCAGCCCCAGGTTGTTCATGAGGGGAAATGTGTGGCCCACGGAAAAGGTATAGAAAAGCCCGGCGCTCTTGGCCATCTTGCAGTCCCAGTAGATGGCGAGTGTGGGGGAGAGGAGGGTATTTACCGTTGTCTTGACATACAGCTCGTCCGTGTCCCTCAGATTTTCCAGCGAGTAGAAGGTGTTGCCCACGTTGAAGGTGAGCAGCTCCATGGGGGTAAAGGTGTAATTGAGAGTAATGTCCGTTTCGGTAATCTCTCCCGCCTTGTAGCCGCCACCCTGATGTGTCATGAGGTTGCTCCAGTAACTGAGGGTGAAACCCTTATAGCCCAGATCCGCGCCGAACTGGGTAACCCACTGGGCGCCGCTCAGATCGATGCCCCGAAATAGATATTTGTTGTACATGCCCGCGTATACGTCTCCGGTAAGACCCCCTTCAGCCCGCGCCGGACCGGCCATGGCCGTTATCGTCAGTGTCAATGCGATGATTGCCATTCCTGTCTTTTTCATTAGCAACTCCTTTCGATGCAATAGACCTGAAAACGGCAGTTGGAGTTGTCCGAAGAGAACGACTTCGGCCTGATTCGTTGCTGCTCCTGGCGAAATGGAGCGTCAACAGTCTATGGTGTCCGAACCCGCAGGGTGAATTCATAGGCTGTAGAGATAGAGCCTGGAGCAGAAGAAGGACATCCGGAGTGAACGAAGGATGACTCCAACTGCCGAATATAGGATGGATGCTTAGAGAGCTTCTTCGCCTCTTTCTCCGGTCCTGATGCGAACCGCATCCTCCAGAGGCAGAATGAATATCTTGCCGTCTCCTATCCTGTCCGTCTTCGCGGCGGTCTCGATGGTCTCCAGCACCTTTGGCGCCATGTCGTCACCCACCGCGATCTGAAGCTTGACCTTGGGGATGAAGTCCACTACATACTCCGCGCCCCGGTACAGTTCCGTATGGCCTTTCTGTCTGCCGAATCCCCTGACCTCGCTTACGGTCAGCCCCATCACGCCAATCTCGTTTAAGGCCTCTTTCACATCGTCAAGCTTGAACGGTTTAATGATTGCTTCGATAAGCTTCATGATTGTCCCCCTCATCTTCTGAAATGGTCCGCCGCTCCGTGTTCATCTCCTGTATCCGGTCGTCCATCGTGGCTCGGTAATCATTTCTCTTTCGCCCCCTTTCTCTGTTTTCGCTCGAGCTCCTGATATTCCCGGCAAGAAGTTTCTTCTGCATGTTTTCTGGAATCGAGAGAGCTGTTTCCGTATCACTTCATAGGATGGTTCAGCGTTCTGCATCCGGTGTGCCAGACGTTGTGTTGAAAAAATATGCTATGATATCAAATAGTTGTGGGTAGGAGACGTGAGGTGTGGAGAAAAAGCGCAGAGTTTACAGATGAAGTTGCCTGATTTGCAGGCAGTGAAGCCGCGATATCGGACAGGGGAAAACGGGAGGAGAAGTGAAGCAGTATGGTGAAAGATACTGGTGGGCGTCTATTAGCGGGTAAGGAGCTCCGCTTGACCTTGGTCCTGGAAAAGCGGTTTCAGGGGGGAAGGATGCTGGTTATGAAGAGGGATATGGAGGTAAGGGAATTGGTGAGGACGAGTATCCCGATCAGGATGAGAAAAACGCCGGTCGCGATCTCGAAGATCCTGATGGCTTTGCGGAAGCGGTTGAACAGATCGAGGAACTTGTGCAATGCCAGGGCGGAGACAAAGAAGGGCGTACCCAGGCCGAGGGAGTATGTGAGCAGCAGGGACATTCCCTGGTATACCTTTTCTTCCGTTGCGGCGATCATGAGAATGGATGCCAGGATCGGGCCGATGCAGGGGGTCCACCCGGCCGCGAATGCCAGTCCTACGAGAAAACTTCCGATATAACCGGCCGGTTTATTGTGGATGACGATGCGTTTTTCCCCGAGAAGCATCCCCAGGTGCACCAGTCCGGTGACATGGATTCCGAAGATGATGATGAGGATGCCCCCTATTGTGCGGATGACGCCCATATGCTCCTGGAAAAAGCTTCCGATGTACGTGGCGGATGCGCCGAAGGCAGCGAATACGACGGTGAAACCGGCAATGAACAGGAGGGAGTGGAGCATTGTCTTCCTGCGCACCAGGTGGGAGGGACGCTCCGCCTTCAGGTCCGCGAAGGAGATTCCCGTGATATAGGTGATGTATGAGGGGATGAGAGGGAGGACACATGGCGAAAGAAAGGACAGAAGTCCGGCGATGAACGCCCCCAGGTAGGTTATATTTGTAGATTCCATGTTGGTTCCCTCAGCGGTCCCGCAATGCCGCAAGGCATTCGTGACGATATCGAAGAGACCATGCCGGCGAAACAGGATGATGGCCCGAAACAACAGGCAGGATAATTGACGGCTGCGCGACCATGGAAATAGCGGGTCTGGGCGGGAAGGGGATCAGTATCGGCGGGTGACCACATAATCCGCCAGAGAGAGCAATGCGCGGAGGCAGGGCGAATCGGGAAATGAGGCGATCCTGGACTTCCCCTGTTCAACGTATTCACGTGCGGTTTGAAGGGTGTGCTCGATACCTCCATAGGCAGAAACGAGGGAGACAACCGTCCGGAATCCTTCGTCTTCCAGGGTTTCGCTCATGATCACCTCTTCAATCCGCTTCTTTTCCGGCGGGGTGCAGCGTCTCAGTGTATGGATGAGGGGGAGGGTGACCTTCCCTTCTTCCAGGTCGTGGCCGATGCTTTTCCCGAACTTTTCCTCGCTGGAAACGTAATCAAGGGTGTCGTCTATGAGCTGGAACGCGATCCCCAGGTCCATGCCGAAATCGCGCAGCGCCGATTCCAGTTCTCCGGACGCCTTTCCCAGCATGGCGCCCACCTGGCATGCCGTGGCCAGGAGCACGGCTGTCTTGCTCTTCACCACTTCGATATATTTCCGCTCCGTGATGCCTGGGTCGCTCATGGACGCCAGTTGCATGACTTCGCCTTCGGCAATCCTCGTTGTGGCGCCGGAGATGATTTTTAAGATGCCCAGATCCCCATCTTCCACGATTATGGAGAAGGATTTGGAAAAGAGATAGTCTCCCACCAGAACGGAGGCCTCGTTGCCCCACAGGATGTTGGCGGAGGCGATCCCGCGGCGCAGGCTGGCGTTGTCCACCACATCGTCATGGAGGAGGGTGGCCGTGTGGATGAATTCAATGACGCTGGCAAGGGAGATGTGGCGTTTGCCCTCGTATCCGCAAAGCTTCGCGGAGAGGATGAGCAGGGCTGGACGAATCCTCTTGCCGCCGCTGGAAAGAAGATACTCTCCCACCTTCCGGATGAGATTCACATCGGATGCCAGATCCTTCCTGAATTGCTGCTCGACATTTTTCAGCTCTGCATCGATGAGAGCCAGGGCAGATTCCATGCGGAAACCTCGTCCGGATCGGGGACTCGGAAAAAGTTGATATACCGGCTTCTTCCCAGGTCCTTTATGCGGCAAAGTCAGTAGTGTCCGGTTAGCTTTTTGCAGTACGTCAAGATCCCCCTCATCCGCCCCTCCG
>CAZFCG010000081.1:0-15317 GCA_964517595.1 uncultured Geobacter sp.
CCCCTGAGCCCACAACGGCAATTCTCATTTGATATATCCTCAAAGCCGGCAAGGCGTCTTTCTTGCAATTTAATGACAATAAGGCTATAACTGGTTCAAACTGGCTGGAATTCCAGGCCTGTACTTTTCCTGTAAAAACACGGTAAAAGACGCAAGGAGATGAAATGCTGGTTATTCTGTCGTGCGTAGCGCTCCTTCTCATGGCGCAGGAGGTACGCGCTGATTTTTACAGATATATCAACAAGGACGGATTGGAGTGTTATACCGATTCACCGGTTTCCAAGAAAGCGGTTCTGGTATTAAAAGAGCCGCGAAAAGGCTCTGTAAAGTCCAATTCCAGACCATCACCTTTGCTTCCCCCGCTATTTCGCGCACATACCTCTTCGAATACACCCAAGCCAGTTTCCCGTGACTCCAAATCTTCGCGACTTCCGGTTGAAGGAAGGATAACGTCCGGGATTGGACTCAGATACGACCCCATTGACGGAACCCTCAGAAACCATAACGGGCTTGACATCGCCGTGCCGGAGGGAACACCAGTGCAGTCCGTGGCTCGTGGTGTCGTTTCCTACAGCGGCGCTCGCAACGGCTATGGCAACCTGGTAATCATCGAGCATGATGACGGCACAACAACCCTTTACGCCCACAATCGTGAAATTACCGTTTCAGCAGGCCAAAGGGTAGAAAAGCGATCGATTATTGCATATTCGGGATCTACAGGGAGGTCCACCGGCCCGCATCTCCATTTCGAGGCCTGGTACGGGAGGGAAAACATCACATCGGAATTTTTTGGCGCCGGTTCAGTGGGTCAGCGCCCCTCAACGAGAATCGCGTCTTCACGGAGAAAAAATCCCCTTCGCAAGGTCATAATGTCCGACGGAACCATCCTCCTTACCAATATTTCCCTTGTCCACCCCTGAGAAACCGGGACCACTCAGAGATCCTTATCCGCTATCGAGACAAGCCCGGACAGGGTGAACGTATCCAGTGTATCGGTGATTGAAGCCGCGTCCGCCAACTTTTCAGCGGGATAGCTGTTTGTCACCGCAAGAACTCGAAGCCCTGCTTTCAGGGCGGAGACAATCCCCGAAGGGGTATCCTCGATAGCGAGGCATTCAGCCGGAGTGATGCATTTTTCCGGGAAGGCCATGGCAAGCCGGCTGAATGCAAGAAGGTAGCTTTCCGGGTCCGGCTTGCTCGCCCGGACATCATCAGCGGTTACCACAACGTCAAACGCCTCGCTTATGGAAAGCTGATGGAGAATCGGCTGAATATCACGGGAGAGGGCGCCGCTGCAAAGCGCTACCGGGACACTTCCGGAAAGAGACCTGACAAGTTCAACCGCGCCCGGATAGGTTCTAACACCTTCAGAAACGATTCTTTCAAAGACATCGGCCTTTTCATTTATAAGACTGTCCAGACGCTGTTCATCCAGCTCTCTTGCCGCGGCCCTGAATACCTCGCGAAAGGCATCCCTATCGTCAAAACCTATGTAATGCTCGAGATATTCCCCCCATGGATAACCAAGACCAAGGGGATTGAGCACTTCCTGGAATGCCTTATAGTGGATCGGCTCGGTATCCACGATAATCCCGTCAAAATCGAATATGACCGCTTTCAAAATATCCCCTTTCACAAGATTTTGTCCGGGCAGACAAAAGCCCGCGATGTCTCCCTGCCCGACTTGGACTTTCGCGCTTCGAGTTCCGCCTTTTTGTCGATTCCTTTATTTATGAAGAGGTCTTTCAGCGCAAGAGCGGCTATTGCCACTGCGACACCTGTTCCATTGGCCAGGAAATCACCCAGTTCCGCGGTCCTGTTCGTGGTCAGCAATCCCTGGCAGATTTCCATAAGTCCGCCAAAGAGTATCGCAGGCACGCAGATCCAACCCAGGGGCACTCCCCGTAAGCTGAGTCGTCCCACATATGCCCAAACAATCAGTATTGTCAAGGTGAAGTATGACGCGGCATGCAACAGTTTGTCCCAAGTGAAAAAACCCATGGATGGCATTGACTCGGCAGGGGCGAGAGACAGACAGACAAGCAGTATAGCCCATGATGCCAAGGAAATGATCCGCAGCGTGGAACCGGAATTCATTTTGGCATTGAGATTATCTTTCGTTCTTATCATCGATAGTCCTCGGGATGACGGTGGCGACCGTTTCCCTTCACGGTTTATTCGCACCAACTGATATCCCCTATCCCCCTCCGGAGAATATCGGGAACGTCATCGATCAGGCTCACCACCGAACTCACGGAAGCCGACAGAACGCCTCCGTCCACGACAAGGTCAAGCTGCCTCCCCAGTTCACTATCTACGACAAAAGGGTCCCCAATAGGATCTTCTCCTGACCTGTTCGCGCTTGTGGTTATGATGGGGTGTCCAAGCTGCCCCACTATGGCCAGACAGATGCGGTTGTCCGGGATGCGGATTCCCACGGTTTTCTGTTTGGTGACCAGCAGATCAGGAACCGTGCTGGACGCAGGCAGGACAAAGGTGTAGGCGCCCGGCAACAGACGTTTCATGACCTTGTACTGGTAGTTGCTGACCTTGGCATACCTGGCGATATCCGAAAGATCGCTGCAGATGAAAGAAAACGGCTTTTTTTTCTCCCGCTGCTTGATGGAATAGATGCGCTCAATTCCTTTTTTATTCAGGATACTGCATCCAATACCATATGTGGTGTCCGTCGGGTAGGCGATAACGCCCCCTTTCTCAAGTACGTCCACCACCCTGGTGATCAGTCGTGGCTGCGGATTCTCCTCGTTAATAGAAATCAGCATGTTCAGTCCTCGGGGTTGAGCTCCAGCAGGGACCGGTGGACGAAACGTCCATCCTTCTGGATCAGTGTGTCATCAAAGCGGATTTCCCCATCTCTTTCAAGTATTTTCACCAGGTCCCAGTGAACCGCCGACCTGTTGCCGTTGTCGCACTCATCATAACATTGACCCGGGGTCAGATGTATGGAACCGGATATCTTTTCATCAAAGAGTATATTTCTCATGGGGACCCGAATGCGGGGATTGACGCCTATGGCGAATTCGCCTGTATAACGCGCGCCTTCATCCGTATCCAGTATCCGGTTGAGGGCCTCGGTGGCTGACGGGCATGAAGCGTTCACAATCTTCCCTTTCGAGAATTCCAGCCTGACACCGTTAAACTCCTTGCCCTGGTAGATTGAAGGGCAATTATAGGTGATATATCCCTCTACGGAATCCCTTACAGGCGCGGTAAACACCTCGCCATCAGGTATATTGAAGCGGCCGTCACATTTGACGCTTTTAAGGCCTTTGATGCTGAAAGTGATATCCGTATCCGACGCGGTAATCCGCACCTTGTCGGTCTTGTCCATTATTTTCCTGAGTTTTTCCTGTTTACGCGATTCCTCACGCCAATCGATGCAACAGGCGGAAAAGAGGTAGTCCTCATATTCATCGAGGCTCATGCCCGCTTCTTGCGCGGCCCCGTTCGTGGGGAAACGTGTTACCACCCAGCGGGTGTTTTTCACCCGCCAGTCCGTGATTGGCCGCCTCACCCTCGCGGATTCAATCATGTTACCCTGATTGGCCCGGGACAGCGCCATGGAGTTTTCCGCGGAACCGATGCCGATGTAGACGGTTACCTGTTTCATGAAATCCAGTTTGTGCCCGGGAAAACAGGAAACCTGTCCTTTGTTTGCCATATTATAGAAAATACGGTTGATTTCGGGTATGGAGAACTCGTATTCCACGTATTTAGCCCCGCGGCTGAGGCAAAGGGCATATATCTCCTTTACCAGGGGGATGCATCCGACCCCGGACGCGCTGATAAGTACGACATCGTTCTTTCTTACCTTTGTAGAATAATCAACAAGGATTGCGGCCATTTCTCTTATGCGCGGATCTTGCATTGCGTTCCGGGACCTCCTGAGAATATAAACGTCAAAAACAGTTTCCGAATTGGAAACCAATAGTGTCCATCTGGAGATTCCGGATGGACACTAACTACTCATTACCTGTGTGCCCGAAGCCTCCATCTCCTCTCAGGGTTTCCGCAAGAACATCGGTCTCAACCAGTTCAGCCCGTGCGAAGGGCGCGAAAACCATCTGGGCAATGCGATCCCCCCTGCGGATCAGAAAAGGTTCGGCGCCGTGGTTGATGATTATAACGCCAATCTCTCCCCGGTAGTCCGGGTCGATAGTCCCTGGAGAATTGACGAGAGTTATGCCGCTGCGAAGGGCGAGTCCGCTCCTCGGACGGATCTGTGCCTCATATCCATCCGGCAGTTGGATAGATATACCGGTCGGTATCAGGGTTCTTTCACCCGGGGAGAGCAGAATATCGTCATCCAGATCCGCGTACAGATCCATGCCTGCCGCGTGGCTGGTCATGTATGAGGGGAACGGAAGGATTCCGCGGCCGGGTATGCGTCTGATTTTTACAGGCAGTTTGTTATCCATCAGGCTTCAAAGGGACAGGGAAGAAGGGGGGAAGGACGGTGATTGCGGATTCCCCAATACTTCGAGGGTAAGATAATCTTCTCTGAACATCTCGCAACACAGATCCATGACATCACGGGAAGTTACATTCTCCAGTGCGCTGATTATCTCAGGCAGGGCAACCTGCCGGCCGAAGTATATCTCATTCTTCGCCAACTTGGTCATCCTGTTGTCGGTGCTTTCCAGAGAGAGCAGGAGATTGCCCTTGAGATGTTCGCGGGCGAAGTCCAGTTCGGAATCCGAAACCGGCACGTCTTTAAGAATCTTGAACTGCTGAAGGATTATTTCGACAACCTCCAGTAGTTTTTCCGGTTTCGTTCCAGCGTAGACGACCAGAGTGCCGGTGTCCGAATGGGAAAGCACGTAGGAATATACGGAATAGGCCAGGCCCTTTTCTTCCCTAACTTCCTGGAAGAGGCGCGAACTGATGCTCCCTCCGAGGATGGTGTTCAGGATGTATCCCACGTACCGTTGAGGGCTGTCCTGGGGAAGAGCCTTTGTCCCTATGCAGAGATGAACCTGTTCCAGGTCCTTGCTGATGACCTCTATCCGTTTTTTACATACGGGGAGCCCGGCTTCTTTTGGACAGGCCCCTTCTTCCACATCCGAGAAAAGGGCTTCCAGAAGGGCGGTCAGTTCGGTATGGCACAGCTTTCCAGCCGCCGCGATAATGATGTCACCAGACCGGAAGCGCTCGTTTCTGGTGTGCAGCAGAATATCCCTGGTCAGTCTGGTGACGCTCTCTTCGGTTCCGGCAATGGACATGCCCAGAGGGTGACTCTTCCAGAAATTCTGACAGAACAGTTCATGGATATAACTGTCAGGGCAATCTCTAATCATCCGGATTTCCTGAAGGATGACTTTTCGTTCCTTCTCTATTTCCGATGTGTCAAACGTGGAATTCAAAAAGATGTCGGAGAGCAGTTCAACGGCCTTCTCAAGGGAATCGTTCAGGACCTTTGTGTAGTAACAGACATATTCCCTGCATGTGAAGGCGTTGAGGACACCGCCCACGGAGTCAATCTCACGGGCTATGTCCAGCGCGGAACGTTTCTTCGTACCCTTGAACAACAGGTGTTCGATAAAATGGGCGATACCATTCAGGTCCCGCCTGTCATGGCGGGACCCGTTGGTAACCCAGATGCCGATGGCAACCGAATGGGAATGGGGGATAGACTCGCTTACCACCCGTATTCCGTTCTGTAGTGTGGATTTGGTAATCATGTCGTAACTATACACCTGAAAAAGCCAATTACCAGCACCTGGAATCGGACATTAAGCGGGCAGAGAAGCCCCCAGGGCTTCCTTGCGTGACAGCTTGATCTTGCCCTGTTTGTCGATGCCGATGCACTTCACCAGCACCTTGTCTCCCTCACGCAGAACGTCGCCGACGTTTTTAACGCGTTCGGTATCCAGTTCGGAAATATGAACAAGTCCGTCAGTACCCGGGAATATCTCGACGAACGCGCCGAAGTCCATGACCTTTTTGACCGTGCCCATGTAAAGCTTTCCTTCTTCAGCCTCGGCGGTCAGATCCCGGATCATCTTGATTGCCTGCTGGCAGGCAGCCATGTCATGGCTGGCGATATTGATCTTTCCTGTGTCTTCTATATCGATGGTCACGCCGGTCGCCTCGGTAATGCCGCGGATATTTTTTCCTCCGGAGCCGATTACGTCGCGGATCTTGTCCGTCTTGACATAGATGGTTGTAATCCTGGGCGCGTACGGGGACATTTCCACGCGTGGCGCCGGGAGGGCTTCAGCCATCTTCTCGAGGATGTGGAGCCTTCCCTCGCGAGCCTGCGCAAGGGCTCTCCGCATTATATCCCTGGTAACCCCGGTTATCTTGATGTCCATCTGCAGAGCGGTAACCCCTTCCGCGGTTCCAGCCACCTTGAAATCCATGTCGCCAAGATGATCTTCGTCACCAAGGATGTCCGTCAGTATTGTTACGTTATCACCTTCCTTGATCAACCCCATGGCAATACCCGCTACCGGCGCCTTAACCGGAACTCCGGCATCCATCAGTGACAGGGAACCTCCGCAAACCGTTGCCATGGAAGACGAACCGTTGCTTTCCAGGATGTCAGAGACAATCCTGATGGTATAGGGAAATTCTTCAAAGGAAGGAAGGACCCGTTCAAGCGCCCTTTCCGCCAGCATGCCGTGACCAATTTCACGCCTTCCGGGCGCGAGACGCATGCTTGTTTCACCAACGGAATATGGTGGAAAGTTATAGTGAAGCATGAACCTTTTCTTTGATTCACCATAAAGGGAGTCAATGCGTTGCTCATCAATGGATGTGCCCAGGGTGGCCGCCACCAGAGCCTGGGTCTCGCCCCTTGTGAAAAGGGATGAACCGTGGGCGCGGGGGAGAAGCCCCACCTCCGGAGTAATCTTGCGGACGGTTTTCGTGTCCCTGCCGTCGATGCGTTCCCCTTCTTTCACTATATGCTCACGCACAAGTTGATACTCCAAATCGGATATAAAACCGGATATTTCAGATGCGCGACCCTCGTATTCCGGGAGAAGCGCCGCAAGAGTCTCTTCTTCAATGACCGCCAGTTGATCCCTGCGCTCCATCTTGGCTTTTATCCTGACTGCGTCGTTGATCCTCGCACTGGCCAGGTCGAATACCCTGGCCTTCAGTTCTTCATCGACCAAAGGAGCGGCAACCTCCCGCTTCGGCAGTCCCGCAAGCCCGCGAAGCCTTTCCTGGGCCTCTATAAGGGGTTGCATGGCTTCGTGCCCGAAGAAAACCGCGTCAAGCATGTCCTGTTCGGAGACAACCGTCGCGCCCCCTTCTACCATGATTACAGCCTCTCTGCTGCCGGCTACCACAATCTCCATATCGCTTTTTTCCAGTTCCTCTGCGGAGGGGTTGCATATGAAGCTGCCGTCAACCCTGCCCACCTTCACCCCGGCAATAGGTCCGAGGAAAGGTATGTCAGAGACCCCGAGGGCGGCGGATGCGCCGACGATGGAAAGCATGGCCGGATCATTATCACGGTCCGCGGAGATGACGGTCGCCATAATCTGGGTTTCATTGAGAAAATGCTCCGGAAAGAGAGGACGGATCGGCCTGTCTATGAGACGGCATATGAGCGTCTCGCTTTCTGAAGGCCTCCCTTCCCTCTTGAAGAAGCCGCCGGGAATCTTTCCGCCTGCGTATGCCTTTTCCTGGTAGTTTACCGTGAGAGGAAAGAATGATTGCCCCTCCCGCGCGGTTTTCGCCGCCACCGCTGTTACCAGCACCATGGTGTCACCACTTTTCACCAGCGCCGAACCGTTTGCCTGTTTGGCCATCCATCCCGTCTCAATGATGACCTGTTTACCTTGCAGATCCGCTTCTACAGTGTGTTTCATTTTTCTTCAGCCTCCAAATCTCCGTTGTCTGTTGGGGCCGTCGATAAAATCACCAAAAAGCGGATGTTTCCGCCCGTTGGTAAAATTACCCGCGCCCCCAACAAAAAAACGAACGGGCTTCAAGCCCGTTCAATAATAAGAAAGGCAATATATCCCGGCACAGCAGAGATATACTGCCTTTTTCTATCTCCTGATTCCAAGTTTTTCAATAATTGCCCGATATCTCTCTACGTCCTTGCTTTTCAGGTAATCAAGCAACCGTCTGCGCTGTCCGACGATCTTGAGAAGACCGCGGCGGCTGTGATGGTCCTTCTTGTGAATCTTGAAATGCTCAGTCAAATACGTGATTCTCTCCGTGAGAATCGCTATCTGCACTTCAGGAGAACCAGTATCATTCTCATGACGCTTATGTGTATTGATGATTTCCTGCTTCTTGTCCGTTACCAACATTTCGGCACACCTCCTTTCATGTGAAAAATAAAGTCAGTTATGACACCTGTTCTTGTGTATGGCGAAGGCACTAATTTCTACCATAGATGAGCTTGCATGTAAAGGAAAACCTAGGAAAAAACCCTTAAAAGACAAAAGGTTTTCTTTATGTCCGAATCCGGCGAGGGATCGTATGAGGCAACTGCCAGCAGTCTTTCATGGAATGACAATCTCAGTTTACGGCAGCGACCCTGGTATTCATGGGGAAAAGCTGAAAAATCATCCATAGAGGGTGAGATTCCATGCCTCACCTTTTTCGCCCCGGTTTCCGTGAGAGAAGCATTCCCGAGATGCGACAGCGCATTATAGGGAGAGAGCAGGACCTGCTCAAGCCCGCCGTTTTCCCGCAAGGAGTTCAACCCGTCCAGCGAGACGGCGCTGTCAAGTGTAAAAGAACCGCTGCGAAGCCTTCTCAGCTCAACCAGATGCGCGCCGCAGCCAATGGCGTCTCCCATGTCCGAAGCAAGGGTGCGCACGTATGTTCCTCGGGAGCAGGCGACGGTAAAGGTTACGAAAGGCATTTCTACTGACTCAATGGAGATATCATGCACGGTGATTTCCCGGGGCGTCCTTTCAACGTCCTCACCCCTTCGCGCCAGCCGATACAGCGGAATGCCGTCCTTTTTTACAGCGGAAAACATGGGCGGGGTCTGTTTCAGAATCCCCTTGAACTTATGGATTGCCGCAAGAAGGAACTCGTTTGACACATTGTCCCATGGCGATTGCTTGAGGACGTTTCCCGTGCGATCCTGGGTATCGGTGGAGATACCTAGACACATGACCGCCCGATATTCCTTGATTGATTCATCAAGGAACGGAATCGCCTTGGTGGACTCTCCAAGGGCCAGGGGCAAAACACCGGTTGCGAACGGGTCTAGGGTGCCGGTGTGTCCGGCCTTTTTCTGTCTGAGGATACCGCGGACCTTGGAGACAACATCATGGGAGGTCATTCCGGGCTGTTTATCGATAACGAGGAATCCGTTCATCGGTCAGAATGCGCTTTCCAGATGGGAAAACACCGTTTTTTTCACCTGATCGATGGTCCCGTTGATCATGCAGCCGGCGGCGTTATGGTGACCACCGCCACCGAAGGCAGTGGCAAGGGCGGAAACGTTCACCTTACCCTTCGAGCGAAACCCGACTTTGACGACGCCTTCTCTTACCTCTCTGAAAAAGACCGCCACCTCGACACCGTGAATGGAGCGGGGGTAGTTGACGAATCCGTCTGTCAGATCCGCGCCCGCTCCGGTCTTTTCATACATATCCAGGGTTACGGTAACGGATGCGAAATCTCCATTTTTGGATACAGTCAAGGTGGACAGTGCCAGGGCGAGGAGTTCGAGGCGCTTGCGAGGCTGGCTCTCGTAAAGCCTTTCCGCGACATACCAGGGGTTAATGCCGAGCTCTACCAGTTCGCCGGTTATGCGGAAGGCCTCAGGATCGGCATTTGAATAACGGAAGGATCCGGTGTCGGTTACGATGGCGGTATATATGCACAGCGCCGTGTCGTAATCAATGGCGAAACCGGCGCTTTTAATGATGCGATAAATGATGGCCCCTGTTGCCGAAGCCTTCGGATCCACCAGGTTAAGGTAACCGAACGGCTCTCCGTAGGGATGGTGATCGATATTGATGATCTTCCCTTTGCCGGGAAGGGCGACAAAGGCCTCGCCTGTCCGTTTCAACTCTCCGGCGTCGAGAATGAAACAGACTTCGAACTCCCGTTCCGGAATAGAAGTAATAACGGATGATGCAAGGGGAAGAAAACGGTAGTTGTCAGGAAGCGGGTCGCAGTAGTATATCGTCACATCCTTGCCCAATGAGCGGAGAAACGAGGCGAGCGCCATGGTCGAGCCTATTGCGTCGCCATCCGGGTTTTCATGAGTCGTAACAAGAAAAGAACCGTTGGACTCTATTTCATTGATTATTTGTGGAATCATCATGCTCCGCGCCTGTTATCTGATCCAGCAGATTATCGATGCGACGTCCATAGTCAAGGGACTCGTCATAGCGGAATAACAAATCCGGGACATAACGCATGCGTAAATTCTTGCTCAATTCCCTTCTCAGAAATCCCCGCGCGCTGTTCAGGCCATCAGCCGTAGCCCTTTTTTCTTCTTCATCTCCGACAACAGTAAAATAAATAGTCGCGAGATGGAGGTCATCGGACAGTTTGACCCCCGTGATGGTTGTGAAACCGATTCGTGGGTCCTTGACTCCTTTTATCAGCAGCGCGGAGAGTATCTCATGGATAGCCTCCCCGACTTTTTCGGCTCTTTTTACTGTCATGACACCTCTCGTTGTTACAACGTGGCCGCAACTTTTTCTATCTCGAAGGCCTCTATGATATCGCCAACCTTGATATCATTGTAGTTTTCAAGAGAGATCCCGCATTCATATCCGGACGCCACTTCCTTTACATCGTCTTTGAAGCGCCGCAGGCTGGCCATTTTCCCTTCGTAGATGACGATATTGTCTCTGAGGAGACGAACCTGGGAATTCCTCAGCATCTTACCGTCAAGGATATAACAACCGGCCACGTTTCCGTGTTTTGGCACGGAGAACACCTCGCGAATCTCGGCCCTGCCCAGATATTTCTCCTTGAGGGTCGGCTCAAGGAGACCTTCCATTGCTTTCTTGATATCGTCCACCGCATCATAGATGATGTTGTAAAGGCGTATATCCACCCCTTCCTTCTCAGCCAGGGCATGAGCCTTAACTTCCGGTCTGACGTTGAATCCGAGAACAATGGCATTGCTTGCGGTCGCGAGATTGACGTCCGTTTCCGTGATTGCGCCGACCGAAGAGTTGATGACACAGAGACGAATGGCGTCAGTGGACAGTTTGCGGAGAGACTCCGACACCGCCTCCACCGACCCCTGGACATCGCCTTTGACAACAACGTTCAGTTCCTTTACTTCGCCCTTCTGCATCTTCTCGTATAACTGCTCGAGGGAGAGTTTGCTTGTCTTGGCCAGTTCGGTCTCACGTATCTTCTGCTGGCGGTGCATGGCGATTTCCTTGGCCTGCCGCTCATCAGACAGGACTACAAAGGTGTCGCCCGCGTCGGGGACGCCGGTGAGTCCTATTACCTCGACCGGTTTTGAGGGTTCGGCGGTCATGACCTTTTCCGCCCGGTCGTTCTGCATTGCGCGGACCCTGCCGAAATGTACACCGGAGACAAAGTAATCGCCCACTTTCAGGGTTCCTTCCTGCACGAGCACCGTGGCAACCGGGCCGCGGCCCCTGTCCAGTTTGGCCTCGATGATTGTGCCTCTGGCCTGTTTATTCGGATTTGCCTTCAACTCCATGACGTCAGCCTGCAGGAGGATCATTTCAAGAAGTGATTCCACGTTCAGGCGCTTCTTCGCGGACACCTCGACAAAGATGGTCTCGCCCCCCCATTCCTCAGAGACCAGGCCAAACTCCATCAATTCCTGCTTCACCCGCTCCGGCTTTGCCTCTGGTTTATCGATCTTGTTGACCGCAACGATAATAGGAACTCCGGCCGCTTTTGAATGGTTTACGGCCTCCCTCGTCTGGGGCATGACACCATCGTCGGCGGCAACCACCAGAATGACGATGTCGGTAACGCTTGCCCCCCTGGCGCGCATCGCGGTGAATGCCTCATGTCCTGGAGTATCGAGGAATGTTATCTTTCTTCCGCTCAACTCCACGGCATAGGCGCCGATGTGCTGGGTGATTCCGCCGGCTTCTCCGGCGATTACGTTGGTTGCGCGGATAGCGTCCAGAAGGGATGTCTTGCCGTGGTCGACATGACCCATGATTGTAACCACGGGCGGACGTTTAAGGAGATCCATCGGGTTATCCGGTGCGGCCTCGAGGATTTCGTCCACATCCATGGCAACATTTTCCACTTCATAACCGAAGTCGGTGGCTATGATGCTGGCAGTCTCAAAATCGAGGGGATGATTAATGGTTGCCATGAACCCCATCTTCATAAGTGCGCGAATCAGGTCGTTGGCTTTGGCGCCCATTCTCTTTGCCAACTCGCCTACCGTGATGCTTTCCGATATCTTGATGATCCTCTTGATGGCCTTGGGAACGGTAATCTCCGTCTTCTTGGTCTCGGCGCCGCGTCCTTTGTCCCTATCCTTCTTTCTCCCCTTTCCCTGTCGAGGCACAGGTTCGAAGACCCTCTCACGCTTCTCGATTATTTCCACTTTCTTGAAAGCGTCCTTCTTCTTTCCTCCAGTCGCTGCGCCCTTCTTGGCGCCCCGATCCGGTTCGACGGAAACCGCTTCCTTACCCTTGCGCCCTTTTTTCCTGTCATCAACGGAGACAGGAGGGGGCACGGGGGGCGGTTGTGAGACAGGTTTTTCCTGAGTTGGCTGGGCCGGACGGGGTGAATATTGACGTTGTGTGGTCCGGGGAGATTGCCTTGGTTGGGGAACCGGAATCTCGACTCTGCCGATGATGCGCGCCCTGCCAGGCATAGGCTTTTCCGGCTCCGGTTTTGCTTCACTGGTGACAGCGGGCTTTTCCTCGACGACCGGGGTCTTTGTTTCCCGAGCAGGCTCAACTTGCTCCGGTTCAGCAGGCTTGGTCACTTCGACCTCCAACGGCTTCACGGGCTTGTCTTCAGTTTCACTTGGTTCCGCGTGTCGATCGGCAACAGCCTTCACCTTTTCCGGCTTCAATTCTTCCGGCTTCAATTCTTTCGGCTTCACCTCTTCACGGAGAGGCTCTTCGGCTTTTGCTTTTACCGATTTTGGTTCTTCCGGCGCCTCCGTTTCCTCGTCGGCGGATGGCGGAACCGCCTTATCGGGTTCCTCAGCCTTGACGACAACGGGCTCTTCCACATGTTTCGGGCGTCGGCGTATGACGGTTGGTTTCACCCGTACTTCTTCCTGAGAGGATTCTTTCACTGTCGGTGTAACCGGAGTGAGTTTTGCAATATCTTCATCTGTTACAACAGCCATGTGACTGTTCACCTCCACTCCGACGGCCTTCAGTCTGGCAATCAATTCCTTGTTGTCAACCCCCATTTTTTGTGCCAGTTCGTGTACGCGGGTTTTGTTCATTCGGCACATCCCTCCCCTCTCAAGAAGTTCCTGTATCTTTCAATTTCCATCTTCAATTTTTCGGAGAAACCCTGTCCCTGCACGGCCAGGACGCTTCTCAATCCCTTTCCAAGAAGCGCGCCGTATCTGTCCTTATCAAAGATTGTTATGGCTTCCACACCATGCTGGGCCGCCAATCCCCGTACTTTTTTGCCGATATCATCCGAGACATCGGCCGCAATAAGCACAAGCCCCTGCCTGGTCCCGTTTCTTCTGATGCTATCAGCGACCATATCGCTTCCAGAAACAATCTTTCCCGCCTTGTTGGCCAGGGATATATATGAAGCAATCCGGTCTTCCATAGACTTTATAATCCCATCCAGGAGTAGTCTGGTATCGGCGCCGGTGACTTCTTTGGCGAACGCCCTTGAGAACTGCTTTCTTTCGCATGCCTGCCGAATGCATGATTCCTTTGAACATGTGTAAACACCACGTCCGGGGAGCTTCTTCAAAAGATCGGGAACCAGGACGCCGTCAGGTGAAAGAACAAAACGAACCAGCTTCTCTTTCTCGCAGGTCCGGTGGCAAGCGACGCAGGTCCTTCGGGGTATCGCCTTGGTCATGGGCTACTCGCTCGGCGCCTCTTCAGGGGGGGCTTGATGCGCTTCATTTTCCGGCAGCAATGTATCCGCTGAGGTCTCCGTCGCTTCCTCCGCGACAGATTCACTCACCGGAGCATTTTCTGCAGGCTCCTCGCCCTCGGCGCCGTCATAGGAAGAGTACTGGAGCATTTCAGCCTCAGCTGCACGGGTCTCGCTCTTTATGTCAATCCGCCACCCGGTCAGTCTGGCCGCGAGCCTTACGTTCTGGCCCCTCTTGCCGATGGCTAGGGAAAGCTGATCGTCCGCGACGATGATCTCCATGGCCCGGTTTTCATCGTCGATGTAGATTTTGGACACAACGGCCGGCGCCAGGGCATTGCACGCGAACCGGGCGATATCTTCAGACCAGGGAATAATGTCGATCTTCTCGCCGCGCAGTTCGGAAACCACGTTCTGAACACGAGCGCCGCGCATGCCGACACAGGCGCCTACCGGATCAACGTTGCTCTCATTGGAATAGACCGCGATCTTGGCGCGGCTTCCAGTTTCCCTGACAACTCCCTTGATCTCGACGATCCCTTCCGCTATTTCCGGCACTTCCGCCTCAAAAAGTTTCGCGAGCAGGGCTGGGTTGGCACGCGAAAGGATGATCTGCGGCCCCTTGCCCGTCATCTCAATCCTTGTGATAAGGGCCTTGATGCGATCTCCCTGGCGATACACTTCCCGCGGCGCCTGTTCATTCTGCGGCAGAATCGCTTCCGCGCGGCCCAGGTCTACGATCAGTTCGCCCTTTTCATATCGTCGCACAATACCGTTAATCAGATCTCCCTTCCGCTCGATGAACTCGTTATATATCGTTTCCCGCTCCGCCTCGCGAACCTTCTGGATGATCACCTGTTTCGCGGTCTGCGCGGCGATGCGGGTGAAATCGCTTGCGTCCATCTTCATTCCAAGAGAATCGCCTATCTCGACATCTGGGTCCACCTCACGGGCCTCTTCCAGATCTATTTCCTTGTAGGAGTCCTGGACCTCATCCACCACGGTAACAAATTCGAAGAGCTCGACTTCGCCGATCTCTTCGTTGAAATGGGCTTCCAGATCGCGGGTGTTACGATACTTCTTGTTGGCTGCGGACAGAACGGCCTGCTCAAGGGCATCCAACACTATCTGCTTCTCGATGCCTTTTTCCTTGACGATCTGGTCAATGGTATTTTTAAGGTTAAAGGTGGTGTCCACTTCCGATTCTCCTCAAAAAAATGTGTTGTGACAGTCGCCGCCCGGTGCCCGGCGATGTCGGCAAGTCTTTTTATTAAAGCTTGAAAAACCCCGTCCTTTGGGCGGGGTCAGCGTTCGCTGGC
>CAZFCG010000082.1:0-4035 GCA_964517595.1 uncultured Geobacter sp.
GCCCGAATCTGAGCGTAAAACCTGGTATATCAGCTTCTTCCGAGTCCCTTAAAGGATTCATTCCGGACGAAGCTAAAATTAACCGACGGGGAGGTGTGCGTCAACAGATTAATCAAGACCATTTTCATCTTCTTCGGGCAGGGTTTAACCCAGGATTATTTTGCCATGATACCAGCAATATCGGTAATTGTGCCAATATCATGATTCCGGGAACTTCCGGCAATTCGTATCGTGCGGTTCAATTTTTCATCTTGTTTTTTTCACCATCTCCAAGGATACTGCCCACTGTTCAATAAAACGGCAAGGAGCCTTCATGCGTTCAGTTATTCTGTTATTGATTGTCCTCTGCGGCGCCCCCACTGTCCGGGCCGAGGACTCTGTTTTCACAAGCGCCACGGTATTCAAGGAACAAGCAGTCCGCCTCGGCGAGGAAGGACTGGAGGTCCTTGCGACTCCTGTGGACCTCAAGGGAAACGGCCTCGCCGGGACCCTCGCCGTAGCGGGGGCCGTGGGCCTTACCTATGTCTTTGACTCGGACATCAGGAACAAGGTGCAGGGCGCAAAGAGCGGCGCCCTCAACAGCGCCACCGACGTCGGAGAGGTGATCGGCAATCCTTTCGTACACCTGGGCATAGCCGGCCTTTTCTACGGAGGCGGCATAATCGCCGATTCTCCCAAGTGGCGGGAGGTGGGTGAAATGCTGGGTGAAGCCGCTCTCTTGGCCGACGCGTCAACCTTCATCCTGAAACAGGCCATAGGCAGAAGCAGGCCTTTCGTAAACGGCGACAAGGGAAGTTTCCGGCCTTTCCAGTTCAGGGACGACTACGACTCCCTCCCCTCCATGCACACGGCGAGTTCATTCGCCATGGCGTCAGTCCTGGCGGCCACCTCGGAGAGCCTCCTCACCAAGACCATGTACTATTCCCTCGCCACCTTTGTCGGTTTTTCACGCATGTACCAGGACAAGCACTGGGCCACCGACGCCCTTCTCGGCGCGGCCATCGGTGAATTGTGCGGCAGGGTGGTGGTACACTACCACGCATCCAAGGGAAGGCCCACCCTGGCGCCGGTGGTATCCGGCGACGGCGTATCCCTGGCGCTGGTCGGAACCTGGTGAGGAAAAGTAATGCTCCTGTTATCATACCGAAAGGGAGAATCCGTTGCCTGAGAGAAAACGCGGCTACCCAACACCCGTTGCGGCTTTGCTGACCGCCGCCTTCCGGGGCAAGCCCCTGGAAAAACGCCTGGAAGAAGCAGCCATCTGGCGGATCTGGGATGAAACCGTCGGCGCCCGGATAGCGGCCAAGGCGCGGCCGTCCAGGTTCAACGACGGAGTTCTTACGGTTATCGTCAACAGCTCGCCATGGATGCAGCAGCTTAATTTCATGAAACAGGGAATCGCGGCGCGTCTGAATGAGAAGCTGGGAAAGGAAATGGTGCTGGAGATATACCTGAAGGCTGGAAGGCCGAAAAAGGCCGAGCGGCCGGAATCCGCCTGGAAACAGGCTCGAAGGGAACTGTCCGATCGGGAAAAGGAGAGCATAGGTGAGATGGCGGCAACCATCACCGACCCCGAACTGCGGAGCATTTTTATCCAGCTGCTGTCGCTGGACAGATCCACGACGACTGAAAATGAATAACCATCCGCACTTGCATGCGAGTCACACTCCCTCCCGGTCATCCCGAAAGATGTCCCGAATCTCCGGCGTATACTCCCCATCCAGGTCGTAGACGAACAGCGGAGGCATGATCCGCGTATCAGCCTTCCTTCCCTTCACCAGCTCCGCCAGGAACATGCGCGCCTCGCTGGACGGGTTTCCATGTACCATGCGCAGCCGGACAACGGCCAGTTTCAGCCCGGCGGCCTCTGCGAGAAATTCACCAAGGCGCGACGGATGAAAGATGAAACAGATCCGTCCGGTCAGCTTCACCAGGTATTTCGCGGCCGCGAGGAAATCGGCAAGCGACGCCGTGGATTCATGGCGCGCGGTATCCCGCCCCTGCCTGGGGCTGACCCTGCCGCTTCCCCGCTTTCGGTAGGGGGGGTTGGAGACCACGAGGTCGAAGGTAGACGGTGGAAAAAAGTTCTTAACATGCAGAACATCCGAGCGCAGGACCGTGACCCGGCCGGAAAGTCCGTTCATTTCCACGTTGCGGGTCGCCAGTTCCGCCATGTCCTCCCGGGATTCGACTCCGCTCATCCCGCCACCCTCGGCCAAGCGCGCCAGGATGAGGGGGATCACCCCGCATCCCGTCCCCAGGTCCACCCCGTCCTCCCCCTTCCGGATCGCCGCGAAATCGCACAAAAGGAGCGGGTCCAGGGAAAACCGGTAGCCATGGCGAGGCTGAACGACGCGCAACCCAAACCCGCGCAACTCATCAACAGTCTCTTCACGCATCACACATCACCCATCACTCATCACGCATCTGCTTTTCACTTTTCACTTTTTACTTTTTACTTTTCACTGTTTACTTTTCACCCGCCCCACCCACGCCTCCCTCCCCAGCATCACGCCAAAGAAGGCGAACGAAGCCAGCGTCAGCCATTTCCCGATCTTGAACGGCAGCGGGTCGAAAACAAACTCCACCTTGTGTTTTCCCGGGGTCAGGTAGACGCCGCGCAGGATGTGATTCACCGGATGGATATCCGTATCCTTCCCGTCCACGTACGCGTACCACCAGCGATAATACTTCTCCCCCAGGACCAGCAGGGCATTGCGCTCCGCCGATGTTTCCACGTCAATCCTGTTTGGTTCGTACCGGGTCACCGTCGCGCTCCCCGTCGCGGGGCTCACTCCTTCGTCTTGCCGGACGTAAGGCGCCATGGCCAGGGGAGGTTGAGTTTCCACCAGAGCCACCAGCGCGGGCCGGAAATCCGGGGAGGCGTTCATGATGGCCAGACGCTTGCCCGGTTCAGGGACAACCGCAACCGCCGGAACAAGCCATGCCTTGGGGAGAACCGTCCTGTTTTCCAGGACAAGCGAGCCGGAGGTGGAGGTAAAGACCGGCTCGTATCTGGCGGAAAAGGGGTCTTTCCGGGCCTTGTATGCCTCGGGCTGAACGACGAGGTACTTCAGATTCATCATATCCGGCATGCCTCCATCCAGGGAAAAGTAGTCCAGGAACTCCCGGTAGCGCCTTTCGCTGATGGTCACATAGGCCGAGATATTGGGAAGGCCGTAATCCGCGTAATAATGGGCGTTTTCAGAGGTCAGGGGCTGCATCCGGTATTGCCCGATGCGGGGCGCCAGAAAGCGGACTATATCGTTCCTGGCCGCCTTGCCGTCTGCGGGCGGAGGGGCGGTGAGGACGAAAAACCTGTCGTTTACCCTCCACAGGTCCAGCAGCAGGAAGAGCGCCAGGACCGGCAGGAGATACCTGGTCGGCAGCCTCCTTCTGAACCAGGCCAGGAAAAGGGCCAGATGGGCGCAGAGTATGGCCAGGGACAGGGAGGTTTCGCGCGGCATGTTCAGGTAACGTTCCATGATCAGGGACGGATCCTGCTGATAGCGGGTGGCCTGGTCGATGACACCGTCCGCCAGGGAAAGCACTGTCTTGCCGCCAAAGGAGAGGAACAGGAGAAACAGGGCCATCAGGCCGGCGAAAGCCGCGCAGCCGAAAAGCCATTTTTCCAGCCGCTTGCGGTCAAGGGTCCCATCGGCCAGGACATCCAGGCCCCTGCCCATGAGCACCGACGCGCCGAAGGCGAACAGGAACAGGATCATCTTAGGCACGCGGAAGGTGGCGAAGCCCGGCGCATGGTCGAACAGGAAGCGGTAGAAAGGGGTATATTTCCCCAGGGCCATGACCAGGGTCACGGCCATCAGTGCCGTGAAAAACCAGGTGTAACGATCCCGGCGGAAGAGGAGAGGCAGGGGAATCATCAACCAGGGGAGAAGCCCTAGATAGTCGCCGGTCTGGGTAAAACGCATCCGCCCCCAGTAATAGACCTGTCCCTTCGCCGGGACGTCGCCCGCCTCCTGGCGGGAAAATCCCACCAGGCCGGGGATGAAGAATGTGAGGATCTCCTCGGGC
>CAZFCG010000082.1:4045-11473 GCA_964517595.1 uncultured Geobacter sp.
CTCCCCCGCGGTCATCCCGCCACTTCTTTCTGACTGTTCCGACCAACTGAACAGCGGCGCGAAAGACATGGCGATAGTGGTAAAAAAGAGGACGGTCATCACCGCCGCCAGAAGGAAGTCCCTCCTGAAAGCCGGGAAATATCCCCTCCCTTGCGCAAGGAATCCGCGGGACACATGGAAGAACCAGTAGGCCGCCACCGCCAGGCAGGTATAAAAGGATATCTGCCAGTGCATGTTGAAAAACTGGATGCCCAGCAGGCATGCGGTCATGGCGTAATGGAACGGCCTGCCTCCGCGCAGAGATTTTTCCAGGAGCAGCAGCACCCATGGAAACCAGGAGATGGTTTCGATCTTCTGGATGTGTCCCGCGTTGATAAGTGACGCGTTTTCCGTGCACAGGGCAAAGAGCATCCCGGCCGCAAAGGCGCCGAAGCGGCTGACCCCTATCAAACGGCAATAGAAGAACGTGCCGATGCCGCCCCACAGCAGGGACAGGACCGCCAGCCAGGCGATATTGGAGGGAAAGGGGAAATAATGCTGAATAAAATAGCGGTGAAAAAGAAGGCCGATGGCGTTCCATCCCCCTTCCAGTGTTCGCCCGCCGTCGTTCAGCGGTTCCCAGGAGGCCCGGAAGATATCGGGAATCGACCGCAGATACTGAAAAAGGGTCTGTTCGCTGACATCCTTGGCGCCCCAGTAGAACTGGGTGATCACGTCAGAGGCGCGGATGATCTGGTCGGTAAAGAGGAGGCGCTGACAGAAGATGATCGTCAAGGCGGCCATGAGGAGCAGCCAGAACAGGTCTTTATCCAGGATTGACGACTTTCTGTTGTTCACGGATTCTCCCTGCGCTGTCGGGGACGCGTCCCTCCGTCCAGCAGATCACGATATATTTCCTCTAGCCTTGCCATCATCCCTTCAATGGTGAAGCTCTCCATGAATTCCCTCCCCCGGCGGACAAGGCGCTCCGACAATTCCCTGTCCGAAAGGCATTGGACAATACGGTCAGCCAGCATTTCCGTGTCTCCCAGGGGAAAGAGAAAACCTGTTTCGCCGTCCTTCACCAGCTCCGGATGCCCGCCCACCCGGGACAGCACCGGTGGAACACCGGCCATGGTCGCTTCGGCCACCACTATGGGGGTTGCCTCGATCTCCGAGGGAAGAACCATCACCTTGCCCCTCCCATAGGCGGCGTACACCTCCCGGCGGGGCATTCCATAGCGGAATTCCACCGGCAGTCCCCTGGCCATGAAGCGCGCCAGGGCCTTGGCGTAACCGTAATCCCGCCCGATCACCATGAGCCTGGCGTCCGGGACCTTCTCCAGCACGCGCGGCATTGCCTGCAGCAGGCGGGGGAGGCCCTTGCGGAAATAGTCCCCGCCCACGAAAAGGATCAGGTTCTCCCGCTCATGCCAGGGTCTGGTACGGATATCGCTGTAATCGAGGCCGAAGTAGAAGCTCAGGTACTTGCGCGGATGGCGGTACAGGTCGTGGAGAAACCGGCCGTGCAGGATGATGCCGTCAATGCGTTTGAAAAGGAAATGATATTTTATCTTCCGGTACTTCTGGATGAGGAAGCGCAGCGGCAGGTCGAGGCAGAAGAAGGGATAGAACCGCACCCAGTAGTAATCATGGGCGTCCACCACGAGAGGACAGCTAAGCCTCCGCGCCACGGCGAAGGTGAGATGCTTCAGGTCGGTGCAGTGGGCGATATCATATGGACCGTCCAGGTCCGCCGGTGTCCGGCAAAGGGTGACCTGGTGGCGGCGGGAGAGTTCCCGCGCCAGGTTCGCGTCGTATGTCCCGGCGCCGGTAAGGGACTCCCCAAGCTTGCCGATAAGAAGTATTTTCATATATCCTCGTCCATCCCCAATGTCAATCCTTCACCGATCCCGACGGATTGCCCTTCTTCGCCGGAAAAAGTGAGAAAAGCCCGAGCCTCTTCAACGCCCGGTACGGCCGGGAGCCGGTAACCCGGTAATAGATCCGCAGCAGCGGCCGCGCATGGTCGACAAAGAGCCCGGGATGGTTTCTCATGATTTGCAGGTGCATTTCCATGCGCTTCTCCCGGTCCATGGAGGCATTCATGGAGCCCTCCTTGATACGGTAACGGAAAAGGATTTCCGGTATCCTGTGCACCTTCCGCTCCCTTTCAATCAGGGAAAGCCAGAAATCCCAGTCCTCGCATCCGTGGCGCATGTTGGGGTTGTAGCCTCCCACAGCCAGCCAGTCCGCCCTGCGGAACAGGGCCGAGGCAAAGATCAGGTTGCTGAAGAGCATCCTGCGCACGGAAAACTCCGGCGCGGCAATCATCCTCTGCTCCGCGCCGAACAGTTGACCAAGACAGTAGACTATCCCCATATCCGGGTTTGAGTCCATCACCGCAACAGCCTTTTCCAGATAGCCGGGAGCAATGGCGTCGTCCGCGTCCAGGGGGAGGATATACTCGCCGGACGCGGCCTCGATGCCCCTGTTCCGCGCGGAGGCAAGACCCTGGTTTTCGATGCTCAGAACCCTGGTTTTGCGCTTTGCGTAACCGGCCAGCAGACGGATAGTCGAGGGATCGGTCGAACCGTCGTTGACGACAACTATCTCGAAATCCGCAAATGTCTGGTTCAGGACGGAAGCAACCGCCTCGTCCAGATACATCCCCTGGTTGTAACAGGGTATGACGACACTCACCCTGGGCATGCCCCCCCTCCACCGTCCCGACCGAGAATTACGTTACGGTACGCCTCGCAAAATCCCTCTCCGCCGAAATGCAGACGCGCGTAGCCGCGGGCGGCGCGGGACAGCTCCGCCAGCTCCCGCCGGTCCGCCGCCAGCCGCGATACTATGGCTGCTATCTCGGCAACAATCCCGTCTTCATCACGGCTCTCCAGCAAGAGGCCGTTGACCCCGTGGGTCACATGTTCGGAGATCCCCCCCACATTGGTGGAGAGGGGCACGACCCCGCGGGCCATAGCCTCCATGATTACCAGAGGAAACCCCTCGCGGCTGGAGGTAAGCAACAGGACCTCCGCGCCGGTATACAGGTCCTCCAGAATACGCTCATCGCAAACCTCGCCGGCAAAGATGCAATTTTCCCTGTCTCCGGCATCCACCGCCCCGAGGGTGTCGCCGACGAGAACGAACCTGGCGGGAACGCATCTCTCCCGGCACATGGAGGCTGCCCTTCCAATCAGATGAACCCGCTTTTCCGGCGTTCCCCTGCCGACAAACAGCACGTTCAGCTCCGGCCGGATCGCCTTTTCAGAAATGTCATCCGTCGCCTCCACACGGTTCTGGATTACAACGACCCTCTCCAGCATTGCCGCATCGACACCATTCGCCAGGTACTGGTCCGTCAGGTCCTGCTTCGTCTTGCGGGAAATCACCACGCGCCGGTCAAGGCGCCCCGCCACCGGCAGGCTGAATTCATCGGAAGCCCCTCCAAAGGCGTGCAGCAGGTCGGAGCGGCGCACATGGGGCGCCAGATACGGGACCATGAGGTAGTAGAACAGGCTGTTGCAGCCGAAGACCGCCGCTTTCCGGTGGCGATTGATGAAGCCGGCCATGATCCCCACGCTGAGCGGGTATCCGTACTTCAGCAGCGGCCAGATGTTGAAAAGACGCGCCTCTTCAGGGAAAAGGGCCCGAAAGGAACGGTTTGCAGACTTCTTGGTGAAAAATACCCATGGCCTTTCCCCGGCGAAACAGCCGACGATGTCAGCGTGGACCTTTTCCGCGCCTCCCACGTGGAAAAAGGGGAAGAAAAAGAAGAGGGCCGAGGCGTTACTGAAGGGAATCAGCCAGCCAAGGGCCTTGGCGAAAGTCACCAGCATGCGCACCGGAAAAGCCCCATTGAGACGGGTTATAAGCATGTCGCGCTCGGGCCCGCTCATCGCGTCCGCTCCCCGAGAGCGGCAATGATTGTACCGGCCGTCGCGCGGCGCATATCCTCCACGCTGAAGTGGCTTTCCGCGCGTCTTTGCAGACGCGCTCCCAGACTGTTGCGCAATTCCGCGCCGTCCAGCAGCAGCTCAATCCGATCCGCCAGGGCAGCGGAATCACCCGCCGGGGCGAGGAAGGAGCGGCCATCGTCCCCGACCGCCTCCCGGATGCCCGGGATATCGGTGGCCACCACGGGAAGACCGGCGGCCATCGCTTCCAGGACCGCATTGGGTATCCCTTCGCTCCTGGAGCTGTAGACGAACAGGTCGCAGGCGCCGAGGAGCCCGTCCACATCATCGACCGGGCCGAGAAACCGGACCCGATCGCCGATTGCCAGATCTTCGCAAAGACGAGACAGACGTTCCTCGGTCCCGTCAAACCTTCCCGCGAGAAGAAGTTCCGTCCGGGGTCGGCCCGGACGCGGGGAAATCCCCGCCCACGCGTGGAGCAGTGTCTCGTGGTCCTTGTGCCGGCTCAGATTCGCCACCATGCATGCCAGCGTCGCGTCCGGCTCAACGCCCAGGCGGCGCCGCCACTCATCCCTGCCATGAAGGGGTTTGGGGGGCGCGATTCCATTATGAATAACCGTAATCCTCCCGGGAGGAAGGCCGTATGTCCTTGACAGAAAGTCCCTCCCACCGGCGGAATTGGATATGAAGCAATGGGGAAGCCTCACCGCCAGGCGGTGCAATACCCCTCCATGGAGGAGAAGGCCCTCATCCACCTGGTTCCAGATGCAGAGCCGGGCGCCGGCCGCCTTCCACAGCAGCGCGCACACCAGGTTCGGGACGCATGTGGCGGAGATCAGCACATCGGGACGATTTGCCCGCAACCGCGCCGTAAACTCGAAGAAATGGGAGAAACCCTTCCTGATGCCCCAATGAAACCTGATCCCTTGCCAGGGAATGGAGCGCTCCCGGCACAATTCCGAAAGCCTGCCCGGTTTTTCGCTCAGCCCCCAGACCTCCACACGCGCCCCGCAAACCCCTTTCAGATAGTCCGCAACCTCCAGGCCCTGTCGTTCGGCCCCGCCCAGATCCAGGCTTCCGAAGAGGAAGAGGATTCTCAGACCCCGCAGGGCGCCGCCATTTCCCGGGACTTGCGGGCGGGATGCGCCGATCACCCCTTTCTCCCGGTGACATAGAGAAAAGGAGAAAAGAGGGATAACCCCCGGTAGAAACGGATACGGCACATCAGGACGCGCAAGGCCACGCGGGCCTTCTTCATCACCGGAAGGAGCAGTGCGTCCAGGGCCGGAAACCGGGGAGAATGACCCCAGGAGACGATTCCCAGTGAAAACAGGCCCAGACTTCCCGAATCAATATCGTGCATGGAAAGCTTCAAAAAGGCATTTTCCAGGCGCTTTTTCGACAAAGACACGTGTTTGGCCAGAATCAGGGGCTGATACATCCACATCAGCAGACCGTGAACAGACCTCAGGTTCGGTACCTCGGCCAGGAGGGCCCCGCCAGGCCGGACGAATTTCAGCATATTGGACAGAACGTCCTCAAGATTGGAAAAATGCTCGACAACACCAAGGGAATACACAAGGTCGTACATCCCCACGTCAGCCGGGTCCGCCATGAACAGATCCGCGCAATAAACAGGCGCATGCACCCCGGCAGCGGCCAGTCTCCGGCGCGCAAGGTCGCATCCCTCCTCGGAGTAATCCATCCCGGTCACCTCCAGGCCCAGACGTTTCGACAGGTACGGCAGCCAGGCAGAGTCGCCGCAGCCAATCTCCAGGATGTTCGCGGGCCTGTTTGCGTTGATTACCTTCATTAGCATATGTTCCAGGGCAAGATCCTCGTGGGAAACAGGAACCCACTCCCCGGCGTCCGTGGAGCGCGGGCCCTGGTATACCTTCCGCCAGTGTTCTTTCGCCGCCAGATCGCTGTTGTTCATAATTTTATCCGAATCCGCCAATTCACCAGAATTTGGGGGCCAGCGTCGCCCGGGTAATCATGCCGGCCGTCCGGAAAAGGGGGCGGCACAGGAAACACGACCCGTGGGCCGCGAACCAGTAGGAAACGCATGACGCGAAAGCCGCCCCCATGCCGCCATAAGCCGGTATCAGCAGCAGGTTCAGGAGCACATTGGAAACGGCGCCGGTCAGGACCGCATACAGAAGAAGCCGGGGCTTGTTGACCGCCAGCAGATAGGCGTTTCGCGCCACTCCGATGTTGGCGAACAGACCTGCCCACACAAGGACCGCCAGCATCGGACCCGCCGCGGCGTAACTCGCGCCGAAGAGAAGATTTACCGTCCATCGGGAGAGAAAGGTCATGGGAAGCGCCACCGCGTAGCCGAGGAAGGCAAGGAGATTGTACAGCCTCTGGAGCTTCCCGTAGAAGAAGTCCTCGCCGGCGTCCCTGGAGCGGACGATATCCGGAAAGACCGAAGATACGATGGCCACCGGGATAAAGTACCATATCTCCGCCACGCGCACGGCGGCGGCGTATACCCCTACCTCCCCGTCTCCCGCCATCTGCCCCAGCATCACCTGGTCAATCCGCAGATAAACCATGAACACAATGCCCGAAATAACAAGGGGAAGACTTTCCCTGAGCAGAACCCTTGCCTGCGACATCCTCACTTTCCACATGAAAACACTCAGTCCTTTCAGGCGGTGGACGATGATCAGGCCCAGGCTTCCCAGTACAATCTCCAGCAGGTTTGCCAGGGAAAACGCAACAAGAGAAGCCCCGCACAGGATGAGGACGGCCTTTACGGCCGCGCTGACGAGGAAGGCGCCGTTTTTCGCCCACACCACATACCTGGACCTGACTTCCGATTGAAACAGGAGGTCAATAACGTCCAGGGCCTGAAACAGGAGGGCGCCGCCGGCGATGGCCACCAGGATGTGGGTCAGGGTTTCGCCCGGTCGCAGAATGAAAATAACGGCCATGGCCAGAACATATGACAGTATACCGGCCAGAAACCTCAGAAAACATGTAGTCCCCAGTATTTCAGCCCTTTTTTCCGGGTTCTTCACCAGTTCGCGCACCACCACCGATTCAAGGCCCAGGAGCGCCAGGGCGGTAAAGAGGCCCGCGTATGCGCCGGAATAATTCAGCAGGCCGAAGCGAGCCGGCCCCAGATAGCGCGCGACCCATACGCCCACCAGCAGCCCGGCGCCCATGCGGATTATTTTATCCGCAAACAGCCAGCCGGTATTGCCGATTATCTTTTGCAGATTCCGCCGGCCCTCGATCCTTGATTTGAGCTTGTCGGGCAGGAACCTTATCCACGAACTGTTCATCCCTGTCTCTGATACCAGGAATATGTGGCGCGCACCCCCTCTTTGAGGCCGATGGCGCGCCGCCAGCCCAGGACATGGAGCCTGGAGACATCGCACAGCTTGCGCGGAGTTCCGTCGGGCTTGGTGAGGTCAAATTCCAGCCCGCCTTCAAAGCCCACCACCTCCCTGACGAGCATTGCAAGGTCCCGTATGCTGACCTCCTCGCCGGAGCCGATGTTGATCAGCTTTTTCCC
>CAZFCG010000082.1:11483-15191 GCA_964517595.1 uncultured Geobacter sp.
GGGTGATGAGTGATGGGTGATGAGTGATGAGTAGACATCCTCCGGCAGATTCATCAGAAAGAGGCATGCGGCTGCCAGATCGTCCACGTGGAGGAACTCCCGTAGCGGCGCGCCGCTTCCCCAGACGGTGACGGCGCCGGCGCCGCTCTTTTTCGCCTCGTGGAACTTGCGAATCAGGGCCGGCAGCACGTGGGACTTTTCCAGATCGAAGTTGTCGCCGGGACCGTACAGATTGGTGGGCATGGCCGCCAGATAGCGGGTCCCGTACTGGCGGTTGTAGGAACGGCACATGGTGATGCCGGCGATCTTGGCCACGGCGTATGCGTCGTTGGTCGGCTCCAGCGGCCCGGTAAGGAGGTACTCCTCCTTGAGGGGCTGCGGGGCCAGCCTGGGGTAGATGCAGGAACTGCCCAGGAAAAGGAGCCTCCTGACGCCCGTGACATGGGCGTTGTAAATCACGTTGCTCTGGATCATCAGGTTATCGTAGATAAATTCCGCCGGGCAGGAGCTGTTGGCGATGATGCCGCCCACCTTTGCCGCGGCCAGAAAGACATACTCTGGCTTTTCCTTCGTGAAGAAGTCGGCAACAGCCGCCTGGTTCCTCAGATCAACTTCACGGCTCGTGCGGAGCAGCAGGTTTGAGTATCCTTCAGCCTTCAGTTTTCCGACAATTGCCGAGCCGACCAATCCTCGGTGACCGGCGACAAATATTTTCGCGTTTTTGTCCATGATATCCCTGTTCAGGTGAGACTGTGCCCTATTCCTCTCCGCGCTCTCTCCCAGCTTCAATGCCGGGACCCTGTTCCCAATCGGCGGGCGCCCCCGTACGGAGAATTACCCGCTTTTCAATACCCCGACGCAGAAGCTCGGCGGCGAGAGCTTCGCCCTTTTTCACCGACGTTATGACGATCCGGCGCCCCGCACCCGCCAGTCCCCTATCCAGTGACGAGACCCTGGTATCGAAAAAACTTTCTCCTTCATGGTCGTCATCCATGACCGCCGCCAGCTCCAGGCCGGTTTCCCTCAGGGAAAGGTAGGCGATCTCCGCCACCTCGTCCACGCCGCAGAAGGACACGGAACGGACTCCCGAGGCATGCAGACGCCGGAAAAGGTTCAGGTAATCCTGGCGCGTTATCCTGTAGAGGCTGCTGAAATAACTCAGGTGCCGGTAGGCAAGGCGGCTTTTTTCCGCAATCCCCTGGGGGGTCAGAAGATAGCCGTAACGGTTGCGCGGAAAGGAGGCAATCCGCACATACCCTTTGGCGACGAGGTTTTTCAGATAGGAGTTGACCAGCCCCAGGGCAATGCCCAGGCGGCGGGACAGTTCCCGCTGGGAGAGCGTTTCCTCCGAGGCCAGCTCCGTCAGGAGAAGAAGCGAGCGGTAGGAATCCATCGTTTTTTCTTCGGCATCGTTCACGCCATGAACATTACAGGAAGAAGGGAAGGATGACAATCTGTTTTTCGATGAAAGAAGGGAATAGCCCTGACAAGAAACGATGGAGGAAAATCGGCGTTCAGGATCATTGACGTAAAGCTTTCAGCAGTGTTATTTTCACCGGCGGCGCAGGTAAAAACCCATCGCCGGCACGGCGCGGATCAGGGAGGAGCGGAAAATGATACATGGCATGCTGGGAATCACGACCCTGTTGGCGGCGGCCTGTCTGCTGAGCGAAAACCGCCGGATCTTTCCTTGGCGCACCGTCCTTTCAGGCCTGTTCCTGCAAACGGCGATAGCCCTCCTCATGCTCCGGGCGCCTCTTTTCCGGGATATCTTCCTGGGACTCAATTCCTTTGTCATGACCTTCCAGGAGGCCACCCAGGCCGGAACCACCTTCGTATTCGGCTATCTGGGAGGAGGCCCCCTCCCCTTCGCGGAAACCAGACCAGGCGCCTCTTTCTCCCTCGCCTTTCAGGCATTACCGCTGGTGCTGGTAATCGCCGCGCTCACCGCCCTCCTCTATTACTGGCGCATCCTCCCCAGGGTGGTGCGGGGATTCTCGTGGGTATTACGCAAGAGCATGGGCATCGGAGGCGCATTGGGGGTGGTGTCGTCGGGGTGCATCTTCCTGGGAATGATCGAGTCACCATTACTTATCCGCCCATATTTGACCAAATTGAGCCGCTCCGAACTCTTCGCCATGATGTCCGTCGGCCTTTCCTGCATCGCCGGCACCATGCTCGTCCTTTACGCTACGGTACTTCAGGGCGTCATACCCGACGCCTTCGGCCACATCATCACCGCCTCCATCATCCACGCCCCGGCGGCCCTTGTTCTCGCCGCCATCATCGTACCGGAAACCGGGCCCCAGACACTGGGAGAAGAGATATCCTCCTATGAGGCGTCAAGCGCCATGGATGCGCTGGCAAAGGGAACGTGGGACGGCCTCCATCTGCTATTCAACATCGTAGCCATTCTGATAGTCTTCGTGGCCCTGGTGAAGCTGGCGAACATAGGCCTCGGACAGTTGCCGGACGTCTACGGCGCGCCACTGACTCTGGAGCGCATTCTGGGAACAATCATGGCCCCGGTGGTCTGGCTCATAGGCGTGCCGTGGGAGGAGGCCAGGACCGCCGGAGCGCTCATGGGGACCAAGATTGTCCTCAACGAATTCCTCGCCTATATTGATCTCGCCAAACTCCCCCAGGAAGCGCTAGGGCCCAAAAGCCGCCTGATCTTAGCCTACGCCATGTGCAGTTTCGCGAACCTCGGCAGCCTGGGGATCCTTATTGGTGGTCTTGGATCACTGTGCCCGGAGCGGCGCGACGAGATTAACTCGATGGGTGTGAAGGCCCTTGCAGCTGGTGTTCTGGCCTCCCTCATGACCGGCGCGGTGGTGGGCATGATGTAGGATGCTCCCTTTCCAGACCGAAATCTTTCACGACCACTCAGGAAACCGCCAAATTATCAGCTTTGGACATCAAACCTGCTTCAAAAAGAAAAAGGCCGGCATGAAGCCGGCCTTTTTCTTTGCGGTTCCCCTCACGGGGAGGAAAGGTTGGCGGACGCCCGGGCAGACGCCCGCCGTTTGGAAACGCTTCACAATAGAATGGGAATGGAGGCGTTTCCTGGGAGATGCGATCAGTGAACTAGTACTCTGTAACGTTTATTCTTTCGAGTCTAACCCCTCCAAACCTCCCCTTCTCAGGGGAGGCTCAAAGGCTTCCCCCCTGAGAAGGGGGGACTGAGGGGGGTTGGTTTTAAATGTTACAAGGTACTAGAAGTTCCAGAATTCGTCGATTTCCGCGTCGGAGAAGTCCCATACCGCGTTGTGAGGCGGCACCTGCTCTTCGAAGAACTCAGGAAGACGGTCGTCCTTATTGGTGAAACCGGCGGCCAAGTTGAATGCATGTTCGGTCTTGAGAACATACTTCCCGAATTCAACCACGCCTTCAGCCGTCAGGTTCGTGCCGTAACGGGCATTGATCATCTCATAGATGGCCGTAAAGGCTTCCGGGATGTCAAGCACCGGGAAGGCAACGAAGATACAGAGACCACAGCTGTCAACGGCCGCGGTTGCAATCTGCAGGTTGCGGGAGAGCTCGACCTGGCCTGCCTTTGACAGAGGATCCACGAAACCGCCTACCTTGAGGATGTTGGTGGCGATGGTGTAGCCGGAGGTGTGGTCGGCGCCCATGGTGGTGGTAGCGTAGGTGATGCCGATACCCTTGACGGCGCGAGGGTCATAGGCGGGGATAGCCTGATTCTTG
>CAZFCG010000083.1:0-15127 GCA_964517595.1 uncultured Geobacter sp.
CGTCGCAAGAGCGATTCCATGCTGGAAAACCGCACCCTTTACGATCACCTGGCAAAGGAACAGATTCTGAAAAACCATTCCACCCTGTACCGGACCGTAACCCCCCAAATCAGGGAAGAGCTTACGAAGTGCATCGGCATCATTCCGCCGGCATGCCTCAGGTCCGAACAGATCACGCCGGTCCCGTCAAAGACCCGGCCGATGCGGGAAAAGGAGGGGGCATCCCGCTCTAAAATCCTCTTCGTCTGCCACGACTTCCCCCCCTACCGGTACGCGGGGGCCCAACTCTACGCCTTCCACCTGGCGAAGGAACTTATAGAGATTGGCCACGACGTGCGCGTCCTGTATCCGGTAAACTGCTCGGCCCGAAGCGAGGGAGAGGACCGGACCCCCTATCGGCTGATTTCCACGGATTGCGAAGGAATCCCCGTCTACCAGATCAATGTGGACGACCGGGCCGAACCCTTCAGCGAGAATCCGCAGTTCTGCTTCTCCAACCCTATGGTGGAAGAAACCTTCCGACGGCTCCTCCGGGAAGAAGGGTTCAATCTGGTGCACTACCACCTCCTGTACCGCCTGAGCGCCGGGCTGCCTCTGGTTACACGGGAACTGGGCATATTTTCCTTCGCCACTCTCCACGACTACTGGCTCCTCTGCGCCATGGGGCACCTTATCGACACGGCGGGCCGGGAATGCACGGGCCCTGAATCCCCAATCAAGTGCGCCGCATGCCTTGCGGGTTTTCAGGGTCAACCGCCAAGTCAAATAGTTGACTTCTTCGACCGTAGAAGCGAAGCCGTGCGAGGAGGATACAACGCCATAGACTGCGTTCTTTCCCCCTCATCCTTTCTGGCGAATATCCATGAGCGTTACTCCCTGAAACGTCCAGCCGTCCTGCCCCTCGGATGGCTTCCGGTAGCAAGAAAGACGAAAAAAACCTCCGCCGGAAAGATCGTTTTCGGGTATCTGGGCCAGATTATTGCTAGAAAAGGGTTGGATCTGCTAATTGAGGCTCTGCTGGGAATTCCGGGAAGCCATTGGGAGTTAAGGATCCATGGCGAGGTCTACGACCGGAGATTCTTCGATGCCACCAGTGAGAGGATAGGCGACCATCCGGCCATCAGGTATATGGGACCGTACACAGCAAAGGACCTTCCGGAGCTTTATTCCGGTATTGATGTAGCGGTAATTCCTTCCCGGAAAGAGAACTATCCCCTGACCCTTCTGGAATCGCTCTCCACGGGAACTCCTGTTATCGCATCCGACGTGGGTGGGGTGCGGGAGATGATGGAAGATGGCAGGGAAGGACTCGTTTTTCCCATGGGCGACGTGGATGGGCTCCGGGAAAGGATTTCCCTCCTGCTGAACGACCCGGCCCTCATTCACCGCATGGGGGGAGCCATCAGGCCCGTCAAGACCATCAGGGACAACGCCCGAGAAATGGACATGCTGTACCGGGAGGTTATGGCCGCGCACCGACGCGCGTGCCGTGGATAAATATGGAAGGACCGGTTCCCGAGGAACCGGGTACCGTCCAAAGGAAGAGAACATGAAGATCATCGTAATAGGAGCTGGCAACTGGGGAACGACGCTGGCCTGCCTCCTGGGAAAATACAACCGGGTATCCCTCTGGACCCGCCGCCCGGAGCACGCGGAGGAGATAAACAAGACCAAGGAAAACTCACGATATCTGGAAGGAATTTTACTGCCGGAATCGGTCACCGCGGTTCCCATGTTTCAGGAAACCGTGGAAGGAGACGACATCGTTCTCATGGTTGTGCCGTCAAAGGAACTCCCCTCGGTAGCGCGGGAACTGGCGGACCGGTTGAACGGTCAGCCGGTGGTGTGCGCGTCAAAGGGCTTCCAGCACTCCACGTTCAAGACCATGGGACAGGTGATTACTGAAACCATCCCCTCATCGCCCCTGGTAATCCTGACCGGTCCCAATATTGCCCGAGAAATCGCCGGAGGAAAACCCACCAAGGCCGTACTGGCCTCGGAAAACCTCCAGGCGTTGTCTCTGGTATCGCGTACATTCAGAAACGACGTCCTGAATTTCGAGATTTCCCGGGATGTCCAGGGCGTGGAGTTGTGCGCGGCGCTAAAGGGAATCATCGCCATCGGAGTGGGCATCGCGGATGGGCTCGAACTGGGAGACAACTTCACCGGAGTGCTCATGACCTACGGATTGCGGGAATTCGTTGCGATCGGGGAATTCCTGGGCATTTCGGACAAAACCATCTACGGGATCGCGGGCATGGGTGACCTCATCACCACCTGCCTGAGCAAGAATAGCAGGAACAGGAGGTTCGGTTACCTGCTGGGCACGGGAGTTCCCACAGAAGATGCCCTGCTAAACGTGGGCATGGTGGTGGAAGGTGTCCAGATGGCCAAGACTATCGTGGACATGGGGGATCTCAACATCTCCATTCCCCTCTTCACCACCATCGCCCGAGCCATCTTTGAAGCGGGTCTGAACCTTAGAGAAGAATTCGTCCGGTGTCTCCTGGGATACCGCACCTGACAAACACAAGATTGGAGAACATTTCTCAATGAAAGCCATAATCCTTGCAGCGGGAAAAGGCGGAAGACTCGCTCCCCATACTGACTCAAGGCCCAAATGCCTCGTACAGGTGGACGGCAAGGCCATCCTGGACTATCAGCTTGAAGCCCTGGAAGCGGCGGGCGTGGAAGACGTGGTCATTGTAACCGGTTACCGGAAGGAAATGGTGGCGGAACACCTGAGGCACAGGAAAGTGGCCTCTTTCACCCTCATTGAGAATGAACTCTACGGAGAAACCAACACCGCCTACTCCCTCTGGCTGGCCCGCCATGAAATGACGGATGGCTTCTTATATCTGAACGGCGACGTTCTTATTCATCCGGAGATCATCCGCCGGCTTGCCGGTTCCACAGCGCCGGAAGCCCTGGCAATGGAGCGGAAAACCTGCGGCGAAGAAGAGGTGAAAGCGACCCTGGATGGAGTGCGGGTCACGGCCTTGAGTAAAACCGTCCCCCCTTCGGAAGCTTATGGTGAATTCATTGGCATCGCGAAATTCTCCCGCCGCTTCGGTCCTTCCTTCAGGGCCGCATTGGAAGAGGTCATCGAAGAGGACAGGCTTTTGACCGTCTATTTCGAGGCGGCCCTGGAACGTCTCCTTGAACATCACACGCTCACGGCGGTGGACATCACCGACCTGCCCGCCATCGAGATCGATTTTCCCGAAGATTTGAGCCGCGCGGAAAACGAGGTGCTGCCCCTTTTCCCGAAAAAGAACCCACTCCCTTACAGAGTCCTTTTCTATATCGAACGTGACCTGCACGTTCCCTTCCTGGAGCCGGTATTCGACCACCTTTCCGCCTGCAAAGGGTATGAAACTGCTTGGCTAACAGTTCCTTACGTGGAACCCGCGGAAGGAAAGCCGGGTATGGGTCTGGAACCAATTGAGAGGGAGCGGCTCGGAAAGAAGGGTCGCTTCATCGACGATATTGCAGCGTTCGCCCCTCACGTGACCGTGTGCGCCGATGCCTGCACCCACCTGAGGGATTGCGGCAAGCTGATCTTCGTTGGCCACGGCATGATCAGCAAGGGCGGCTTCTATACCGATTCACCCCTCGTGCGGCGTGAAAACAGGTCGGACCTGATCTGCGTTCCAGGGCCGCGCCATCGTGACATCCTGCGAAAGAACGTATTTTCACCAATTGTGGTAACCGGTTTCCTGAAAGCGGACACCTTTTTCGGCCCGAATGCAGACAGCGTCCGGAAAGCATTTCTGCGACGTCATTCCGTTCCGGACGATGCGAGGATCGTACTGTTCGCCCCGACCTTCAACGAAGAGCTGAGTGCCATTCCCTGCGTTGGAGAGGGAATAGGCGAACTGGCTGAAGGGAATACGATCCTTCTGATTAAACTTCACACCATGACCGACACGGAATGGGTCCGGCGCTATCGTGAACTTGCCGCCCGCAATCCCTCTGTCCGCTTCATCGATGATATCGACGCTTCGCCGGCTCTCCTTGCAGCCCATGTCCTCGTGAGCGACGTCTCCTCGGTCATTCTGGAATTCATGCTCATGGACAAGCCGGTTATCGTGTTCAACAATCCCCGCATGCGGGACTATCCCTACTACCTCCCCAATGATATCGAATATGAAGTGCGTGACGCCTGCCTCCAGGTAACAACCATGGCTGAACTTCACCTGGCACTGGTCAGCGCCTTCCGGGAACCTGGCGAATTCTCGCCAAGGCGACGGGAGTATGCAAACCGGTATTCGTACGGCAGTGACGGGAAATGTTCGCTCAGGGCGGCGCAAGCAGTGCGCCAACTGCTGGATGGCGGTTTTGACAAAATTTCAGAACGACCGTCTTTATCGATAATCACGCGCTGGGAGCACACACCCACGGCAAACGAGATATATCGTTTTCTTGACGAAATAGAACGAACTGCACGGGGAAGCGACTGGGAAGTGTATTTTCTGGGAAACCGTCCGGCAGGCTTTTCAGATGATCCCCGTATCGGACACTGGTTTGACACGATTGTTCCTGACGGTTTATCAGTAAACAAGATCGCCATGATGAGCCAAGGCGAATATCTCGTCTTTTCCGCTCCCGCCCTCTCCTATCCCCTTGATTGGCCGAAATGGATGGCAAATCATTTTCGTTTCAATACGTCGGCCGGAGCTGTCATGGCGCTCTCCGACAGACAGAACTACCGTTTCGTGACGGACCGGATTTTCCCGGGAATCAGCTTCCCCGACTCCGCCGCACTCACTCAAACCCTCCTGGCAACGGTCATGGGGGTCAGTTTCGAGTCCGACACAGTTGACGCGCCGTGCATCATGATACCGAAACGAAAGGTATTTGAGTACGGCGGGTTCGCGCCCTCCCCTCTGAACGATGCGTTGAGACAGTTCGGACAAAAGCTCCGCGAGGGCGGAACCCCCCCGTATCAGGCCATTGATATATTCTGTCAGAGTTCCGACACCCCGGGGTAGCAGCCAATCCAAGTACTTCGGAGCTAACGATTCAATATTGCTATTCTTTTATGAAGTCAATATCGGTATCTTTTTTGCATAGCTCATAAAACCATACCATCGCACTCGCTCAAGCATAAGGAGCTGTCATGAACAATTTCGTCGTTCCAGCAAACGCATATGAATCCCATAACGCCTATCGTCGCCTCCAGATGAACCTCTCTCTGAATGACCCAAAGACAGCCGTCATTGAAATCAGGACCTTTCTTAAAATCTATCCTGATGTGGCCCAGGCATGTAATGACCTGGGAGTACTGTACTACCGGGAAGGAGAAAAACTGCTGGCGCTTGCGTGTTATGAGAAAGCTAACCGGTTGCAGCCCGGAACCCCGGATATAGTCAAAAACCTGGCTGACTTCTACTGTATTGAGCTGGGCTGGACGGATGACGCCATCAGAATGCTTACGGAGTTGCTGTGCGCTCACCCGGAAGACCGTGATCTTGTGATAAAACTGGCTCTTCTCAACGAAAAAGCCGGCAGACATCAGGAGGCGTGCTCCTTCTACAGCGAAGCACTTGAGCTGAACCCCTCGGATTATGCCGTGCGCGAAGCCCTGGAACGCCTTGGGGGAAATACCATCGAGAACCAGTGCGAAGTAAGCGTGCCTGAACCCGAACCGAATAGCCACGTGAAAATCATCTCACCGGAGCCGGCCTCGGATCCGGAATACCTGGAAGATGTTCTGGCAAATCTCAAGGCAAGCATCTCCTCCGCTTTGGGATCGCAACCAGAGTCCCCGGCTCCAGTTGCTTCTGTTGAAGAATTGTATGCCGAGGCCCGGAAATACATCGGAGCCGGGGATCCTTCCCAGGCCATCGAGACTCTGGAAAAACTCCTGGCACTCGACCCCGTCAACGCGCTTGCCCACAATGACCTTGGAGTGCTCTTCACCAATAGCGGCGACATGGAACAGGCCTGCATTCACCAGGAAGCGGCAGTGCGTTACTGCCCGAGCAACGCCGGGTTTCGCAAGAACCTGGCCGCACTTTATTATAGCTGCCAGGGGAAAACCGACGAAGCGATTGCTATCTATACACAATTGCTAAGAGAGCAACCCACTGACGTGGAAACGCTAACCGCACTGGCGATCATCTCCGAAGCCAATAATCTGCGTGAAGAGGCGCGCACCTTTATCGGACGGGTTCTGAGTCTTGAGCCGTGGAACAAGGATGCGAGGAATTTCCTTGAGGGGCTGTAACCTTCCCTATCTCTCAATCATTGTCCCGGTCCATAACCAGTCCGGTTATACCCGATCATGTCTTGCTTCGCTTGCAAAGTATCCACCCCACGTGCCATACGATATTTTTGTGGTTGACGACTGTTCCAGCGATGACACTCCACGTCTCCTGGCGGACGAGGCACGGAAAGACGGGCGTATCCGGTCTATTCGCAATGATAATAACACGGGCTTCGCCGGCGCCTGCAACCGTGGAGCTGCAGCGGCCTCCGGTGAATATCTTCTGTTCCTCAACAATGATACCGAGGTCCTGCCGGACTGGTGTCCTCCTCTTCTCTCAATACTTGAAAACAACCCCGACATCGGCATCGTGGGCCCGAAGCTTTGTTTCCCCGACAGAACAGTCCAGCATTGCGGCAAAATATGGAAAGACACAGGAACTCCCCTGTCACAACCCCATCATATATACTTCGCGTCACCATGCAATGCGCCGTTCGTCAACAAAAGCAGAGAGTACATGATGATAACCGGCGCCTGCATCATGGTGCGCCGGAACGAATTCCTCTCTATCGGACCCTTTGATGAGCTATACGAAAACGGCTGGGAGGACGATGACCTCTGCTACGCCTATTATCACGAAGGAAAGCGTGTTTTTTATTGCTCGGAAAGCACGGTTATCCACCACCAGAGCAAAACACTGAATACGGATATCAGGGAAATTGAACTCCGCATCGAGGAACATAGGCGGCAAGCCGGATTTTCAGGGGACGGTTCGTCCATTGCCCTCCCCGAGATGAAGGCGCGCGAAAAGGAATTGGTGTCGAACCTGGAACGAAAGCTGCGTCGGGTTCGCGAACGATTCCACCATAACCGTAACAGATTCTTCTCAAAATGGAGGCGCCTTGTGGAACGTGACGACTATCGATATTACCGGGAAGACGGTTTACCGTTCATATCCATAGTACTACTCACCTTCAACCAACGCGACAAAACACAGGACTGCCTGGAGAGTATTCGACGACACACGCCGGAACTTCACGAAATCATCATCATAGACAATGGTTCCACAGATAGCACCATTGAATGGCTACGAGAAGTATCCGCCTGCTGCGAAAACATTACGGTTATCGAGAACGGAACAAACAGGGGCTTCGCCGCCGGTTGCAACCAGGGTATTGAAGCCGCGCGCGGGGAATACGTCCTGCTCCTGAACAATGATGTGGTGGTTACGAAGGATTGGCTCGGAGGACTTCTAGAATGCCTGCACGCTGCTCCGGATATAGGAATTGTCGGTCCGATGACCAACAACATCAGCGGTATTCAGCAGGTACCCGAAGCACACTATTCTTCACTGGAGGAACTGGATACGTATGCCGCCGGTTTTCGTCACAGAAATCGTCACCGCCGCATACCTTATCGCCGCATCGTCGGCTTCTGCATGCTTTTCAGAAAAGCTCTCCCGGACGAAATCGGGCTTCTGGATGAAGGGTTCGGTACCGGCAACTTCGAAGATGACGATTTCTGCCTCCGCGCGGAATTGGCCGGATACCGAAACGTTATAGCGGGAGATGTTTTTATCCATCACGTTGGAAGCGCTTCGTTCAGGGGCAACAATCTGGACTACATCTCTTCACTTACCGATAACGGGAAATATTTCCGGGAAAAATGGAGCCGACCGGTTACGAACGAAAGCGATGCAAAAAGAATCGTTGCACTGAAGACTCTGGAAAAGGCCGAGTTGCTGTTTCAGCGGGGCGAGCATGAAAAACTTATTGAAACGATCCTTCAGGAGGGAATTCGCGTCGTTCCCGATGAAAAGAGGTTCTACTTAGCCCTTGCCGGCTACTTTCTGGATCTTGAAAGGTATAAAGATGCCCTCGATACACTCTCGGAAAGGCCGGAAACCTGTGGAGATGAAACCGGCCATATCCTGACCGGCTTTGCATTGACCGGCATGGGCCGTCATCGAGAAGCCCTCAAGCAAGGTAACTGCGCACTCAGCCTGAATCCTCGTTCTCCCCGGGCATTCCAACTGCTCGGCGTGATAGCGGAAGCGCTCGGCCAGGAAACCGAAGCCAGAAAGTGTTGGGAACAGGCCATGAGCCTTGACCCCGGATACGGAGAGCCCTGCTCTGCCATCGGCGCACTGGAGTTGAAAAATGGATTCAAGGATACCGGCCTGGAACTATTGGAGCGAGGTTTTCTCCTGTCGCCACTGATGACCGCAACGGCACTCAGGTATCACACCGCGGTGAGTGAAGCGGGTAAAGAGGAGCAAGCCGTAAAGCACTTTCTCGAGATGCATCGTGTCTATCCGAACCATCGAACCGTTCAATTTCTTCTCATCGATCTGCTGATTCGGCTTGGAAAGATCATTGAGGCTCTGGAAGAGGTCGAAACGGCCTGCGTTACTTTCGGTGTAACTGATGATATGCTGGCGGCAGGCCTTGAACTGCGACGTTTGGCCGGGTCAATGACCATCACACCCGAAAAAAAAGTAGCGGGGCAAAGTATTTCCCTGTGCATGATCGTTAAAAACGAACAGGAAAACCTGCCTCGGTGCCTGAAAAGCCTGAAACCAATAGCAGATGAAATTATCATTGTTGACACCGGATCTTCGGACAGGAGCCGCGAGATAGCGCAGTTGTTCGGCGCCCATGTCCTGGAATATCCGTGGAATGGCGACTTCTCAGCTGCCCGGAATGTCTCGCTGGAACACGCCTCCGGCGACTGGATACTGGTCATGGACGCAGATGAAGTCCTGTCACCGCTTGATTATGATAATTTGCGCGGAATTGTAAATGACAGGGCAAATAAGGAAAAAGCCTTTTTATTGGAAACGCGGAACTATTCTACCAAGGTGATACTGGAAAACTGGAGGCCCAATGATGGTTTGTACCCAGTGGAAGAAGCTGGAGCGGGATGGGTAGGCAGCATCAAGATTCGACTCTTTCCCAACCGTCCAGACATCCGCTTTGAAGGAAGAATCCACGAATTGGTTCACCGCTCAACTGAGCGTGCAGGGATTACCGTTGCAGCAACCCCGATACCGGTTCACCATTACGGCTACCTTGATCAGGACAAGCAGAAAAGGAAGGATGATGAATACTACCTTCTTGGAAAAGAGAAACTAGCCGAAAATGGATATGAAGATTTGAATGCCCTGAGCGAGCTGGCAATCCAGGCTGGAAGTACTGGACGGTATGAGGAGGCAGTTAAAATGTGGAACAGGGCCATCTCTATCAACAATACAGACCCACTGGCATATTTCAACCTCGGATTTATTCTTATGCAACTTGGCAAATTCAGCGAATCAAGGGACGCGTCTGCTAAAGCCATCGAACTTCAACCGGGACATATAGACGCTGTAATCAACTACGTAATCTGCGACATCTGCCTCGACGGCGCCGAAAAGGCGCTTGGCATATTAGCCGACAACCTTCGAGTTGAACCAAGCCATTTTTATTCAAGGCTGATGCTTGCTATAAGCCAAATTTGTGTTGAGAGTAAAGACGAAGGACTTGCCGGTCTAAACGCCCTCAGATCAGAAGGGATTGTTTTGGCTGAATTTCTCAATGACTTTGCGAAAAAACTGATGATGACGGGAAAAACCCTCTATAGCCAACGTATAGTGGAAGCCGCTATTTTGAGCAATAACTTCAACGACGAAACACTCGGACTGGCTCAAAACCAATCCGCATAATAGTTTTATGGCAACACAATCTTTTGATGACGAGCTGATTCCACGTCGCAAAAAAACCCTCCACAAAGAGGGTCTTTTTTTGTAGCGAGACAGCATAGCGCCTGTTGCCGCTCCCGTTGTTACATCGCCTTACCGATCTCGGCCCGTGCTTCTTCCGTACGGGTCATCAAGCCTGCAGCTAGGTTAAAGTTTATGTTTATGGCGATAGTAAGCTTATGTGGTTCAGGATAAGCGAGCACCTCAAACAAACGTTTGTCGAGAAAAAGGCTAAGACTGATTATGTCCTCTCGCAGATTTTTCGGGAGAGGGTTGTCAGGCATCGCCAATTCGCTCTGAAAGAGGCTCCATATTTTCTGATTGAACCTGATCGCTTCCTCCAACTGCCGATCCCTGTCGGGAGCGTCCCAATTGTCCTGGCATCTCTTCAGCATCAGGCCCGCCCTGGTTAGCAACGATGCTTCCAACTCGCGCTGCGACATACCTTCCTTGGTGGCCCTCTGATATACGTTGAATGGATTATTTGACATGGGAAAGTAACTCCTCTTCGTAGTCGATCAGTTTTCTGGTAAGTTTCAGGGCATGGTAGAAATCGCCGGCCACAATCTTTTCGCTGATTTCGTCCACGTGCCGTTTAGTGCTGGGAGCGGCGGCAAGGATATCCTTCACCAGATCCCAGTATTGAGTATGGTAATCAACCTGGTTTTCCCGGTCGATATACATCAACTGGATGACGAAATAGACCCGTCGCGATGGTGAGCAGGCATCCTTTTCCGCCATGATGTCCTTCTGGCGCAGTATCGGCACGGTATTTTCCACCACGAATTCACTTGCCTTGGCACCGTTATGGATGACGGCGCCGCCAATAATGACCTTTTCGTCGGGTTTCAGCCGAAGCTTCAGGGACATCTCAACTCCTTTTTCCTAGTCCGTCACGAAACCGACAAGCTCATTCCTCGCCGTGACTATGTCGGACCCCAGTTCACCAAGTATTTTCGAGGCGGCGAACACTTCCTCGTCCGTTGCCGTAGGAGATAAATCGGGCACGGGGGTAGCAACGCTTCCCGTTTCAGTGTACCCGAGTTTTTCCCAGATTGAAGTATTCTTTTCGTACACCGGCGCGGGTGGCGGTGGAAATATCATGCTTACGATCTCTTTGCGCAAAGACACATAACTCATCAGAATCTCTTTCCGCTCCAGACTATCTTGGGTAAATGGGGGATAATTCTTTATAATTTTGCCTAAATCCTCTTTCAGTCTGGCTACAACGTCCGATGCCCTGGAAAGGGCTTCTGATGAGGAACGGATGTTTTTCGCCATCAGATTTTTTTCTTCATTAAAGCTACCCAGCTTTCCCATGGTGGAAGAAGCACGATTAACGGTAACCGAAACCGGGTCCGGGTCTTTCCGGGCGTTCTGTTCATGTTGCTGATGCTGTTTCGGTATCTCGGCCTGATATGCCTTCCGCATATGGTCCTGTACAGACGAAAACTTTTCACTCCCTGCTATCGGCTCAATTGCCATCTCATCACCCCCTATTGCGCAAAGGGGAGGAGAGATGCCTCTCCTCCCCTTCCTTTACTGTCAGCTTAATTTCCCAAAGACGCTAGAAGAGTCTCATGACTGCCTGCGCCGCCTGGGAAGCCATGCTCAGGGAGGTGATGCCCAGGTTCTGCCTGGTCTGGAGCATGAGCATGTTGGCGCCTTCTTCATTCATATCCGCCAGGGTGAGGTTGTCGGCGCCGGTCTGCAGCTCGTTGATCATTGAGCTGGTAAAATCCTGACGAGTGGTGACAACGCTCAGGTTGGAAGACAGCTTGGACGACTCGCTGCGAAGTGTGTTAAGAGCAGTTTCCAGCTCAGTGGAAGCAGTTTTGATAGCGGTCGTATTAGTGTCACCCGTACCATTCCAAGCAGATGCGGAGTTAATACCAAGACCAGTTGATGTCGCTTTGAAACCGGTGATTTGAAGCGTAGACACACCGGTCGCTTGGCTGAATTCAACGGTCTGGGTGTCATTGGTCAGGAAGTTCGTGCCCCGATATCCGGAGTCGCTCGCAAGCTGACTAATCTGTGTCATCAGGGTGTTGAAGGTTGACGCATACTGTGTTCGGTCAACAGTACTTCCGGACGCCAGAGCCGCCTGCGCGACACCTTTAGCGGATTCAATAAGCGAGGTGATCGCCTTGATGCCCGCGTCCGCCGCTTTGACCATCTGTACGGCTTCGGCCATGCCGTCCTTGCGAGCGCTCAGGTCATCGGCGCGCTGCATGTGGGACTGGGCCGCAAAGTAGTTGGTCGGGTTGTCAAGTGGCGTGTTTACCTTCTTGCCGGTAGACAGACGGGTCTGGGTCTTGTCGATCAACTGGCTGGTCCCCTGGAGGGAAAGAAGGTTGTTTCTCATGCCGGCTGTCAAAGAAATCTGGTTTGCCATGGTGTTTCTCCTTTTCTGGGTTTTTTGCCGGCCTTCTGGCCGGGTTGCGCCGATTCATCGGCTGGTTTGTCAATGTCAGGGATTCTTGACCTCATTCTGAAATCGTTTCAGCTTCATTTTCAAGAAGCGTTCCCGGACATTTACTATACTTATCGAACGGGACGGGAAATACTTTAGGAAAATTTTGATGTAACCCGAAAAATGTCTGTTCTCGATCAGCTTTATCAGGCCAGTTAATTACGATAATCGCCAAAATCCCGGAATAACCCCTCACCCGGCCTTCGGACACCCTTGAGGGAGGGGTTCAAAAATGTCCCTTCTCCCTTTCGGAGAAGGTGCCCCGGAGGGGCGAATGAGGGGGATTCTGACTTGGTGAAAAACCTTAACCGGACAGTACCAACTCACGATTTACATGAGCAGTATTCCATGTCCATGACAAGTTGCTGTCGCACCAGCGCCACCGGACCGCTCCAGTCCCCCGGTCTTTGCTGTCTGAAAAGCCGCATGGTCGGATACCAAGGAGAGTCGGCCCGTTTGAACATCCATCGCCAGTCGGGCGCATAGGGAAGCAGAAGGCAAACCTGCTTTTTCATTGCCCCGGCAAGATGGGCGACAGCGGAATCGATGGTAACAATCAAGTCCAGGTTCGCAATGAATGCCGCGGTCTCTGAAAAGTCGCTGAATTCATGGGTATAATCATGAATTTTGAGACCTGGTGGCGTATGTTTTAGCTCATCGGAACCTTCCCCGACCTGAAGACTGTAATATGTGACTCCTGGGACATCGGTAATCAGCGCCAAGGCCTCCAGTGACGCCGAACGCTTCGGATCAGGTTTGGCCCTCCCCGCCCAGACGAGACCGACACGGAAAAGGAGGCTCGCGCCTCCGTCCATTTTCCCTGGGCCTGCAGGGCGACGCCGAGATTCTGGTGGGCCCGGATATCCTCCGGAGAAAGGCTCAGGGCATGGTGGTAATGTCGGATCGCTTCATCAATCAGTTCGGCGCCGTACAATTCGTTGCCCAAGTTGATGTGGCCGTCCGCATAGCCGTCATCCATATGCACGGCATGACGGAAAAGAACAGACGCCGGCGCTCTTTTTCCCTGCTCCCGGGCAAGGACGCCCAGGGCGTTGAAAACCTCCGGCACCCCAGGTCCCTCCAGAAACGCCCGGCACAGGGACTCTTCAGCGCCAGGGAGGTCCCCCTCATTTATTTACGCAAGGCCTTTTTCATAGAATGATTCAAGAGCGCCGGGATACCTCCCATGGTTTGCTTGCTGTCGCGAAACCGCTTCGCGAAGGGCCGCCCCAACCCTCTTGACAATCCCCTGCCAGTCCCCCGGCCTTTGCTGCCTGAAAAGACGCATGGTGGGATACCAGGGAGAATCATCCCGCTCCAGCATCCACCGCCAGTCGGCTGCCTGGGGCAGGAGCACCCAGGTCTCCTTGCCCAGGGCGCCGGACAGATGCGCCACTGCCGTGTCTATGGAGATAACAAGGTCCAGATTGGCGATCAGAGCCGCTGTATCCGCGAAATCATCAATATCCGAAGTAAAATCAATGAGTCCGATACCCTGTTCCGCCCTTTCCATTCCCCACATGTCGCACCTCATCTGCAGAGAATAGAACGACACCCCTGAAATGTCCGCCAGCGGCAAGAAATTGCTGAAGGGACAGGTGCGGTTTGGATCCGGTCTTTTCCTCCCCGCCCAGACAATTCCAACCCTGAATGAACGGGTGTCCAGGAACCTGGATGACCATTTCGCCAGCCTTTCCAGAGAAGGCAAGATATAGGGAGTCTCTTTGGGGATAGACGCAAGTTGCGTATCGAAGATTCGGGGAAGGGTCAACAGTGGAAGATGGAGGTCGAAGGGAGGCGGATTATCCCCGGGCGACACCACCCCGGCTACGCCCTTGACGCTCTCCATGATGGTTCTGAGCGGGGCCGGGCATTCCACTATGACCTTGCCGCCCCGCTGCGCAACCAGCGGGAGGAAGCGGGCAAACTGGATACTGTCGCCGAATGCCTGCTCGCAATGAATAAGTATCGTCTTTCCGGGAAATGGCGCACCGTCCCATTCAGGTTGCGGGAAGGTTCGCAGCGTGGAGGTGTAGCCGCGCTTCTTCCAGCGCCACCGGAATTCTTCCCATCCCTGCCGGTATTCGCCTACCTGAAGGAGGGCAAGCGCAAGATTCCAGTGGGCCTCGGCGCAGTTCGGGTCGATGGCGAGGGCGCGATGGCAGCTGGCCATTGCTTCATAGGGCTTGCCCAAGGCCTGCAACGCGGTTGCGATAGTGACATAGGCTTCGGCAAAGGAGGGCATGAATCTCAGGACGGCCCGGTAGCTGGCGATCGCCTCTTCCCAGCGCCCCATTTCCATCAATGCGTTTCCGCGGTTGTGCCAGGCCGGCCCGCACTCCGGCATCAACCTGAGCAGCCTGTCATACACGGAAACGGCATCTTCAAAACGCTCCATGGCATGCAGCCGGTCACCCAGTTGAAGATATCCATCCGGGTCTCGGGGCGCACGCTCGATTTGGCGCAGGCATCTTTGGAGAACATCGGTCATTATTCACCCTTTTTCATTTCGCAATCATAAATCATGACAATGACGCAGCAACAAAACCATACCCAAGACATACCATGTTATTTGTTTACAGTTCCTAAGCGTCTGTCATGCCCGAGTGCATTTGTCGGGCATCCATGGCTTTCAAATGAAAACCCTTCTGGATTCCCGATTACAGCCTCGGGAATGACAGAAAATTCTATATGCTGAATAGTT
>CAZFCG010000084.1:0-14297 GCA_964517595.1 uncultured Geobacter sp.
TCTGCTTCATGTTTGGTTGCCAAATCTACGGACGGTGTTTTGAAGTTGAAGTTTTTTTGTGAAAGCTTTCCCGGGCGGAGACGTTCGGAGAAATCGAATGCATGGATATTCTCTTTTTCCGCAACCAGGCCGTTTGTGTTGAATGTCACGAAAGGCGAGCCGGCAATGTCCTGGTAGAATGCCTCGGTATCGCAAAAGACCAGAAGATGTTTGTCCTCGTAATGCTCGAAAAAATAGAAGATACCCTCATGTTCGAGAAGTCTGGAGAGATAATGCAGATTGGTTTCCTGGTACTGGATTGAAAATTTTATGAATATGTCGTCCCGATTGAGTCGAAACTCATACATGTCGCTGTTGATATCCTGCTCTTCGAGAAGGGTTTCAATTATCTCCTTGAGAGGCTTGTCCTGAAAGATGCGGCATTTCTCTTCCAGAGAGAGCAGCCAGAGCGACGGGACCATCTGCGCTTCATAGAGTTGAAGCCGTCCTGATGTGCCGGCATGCTTGAATTTACGTATGATGCCGTGGAAATAGCGATCACCTGACTCATCGTTCAGAATCGCGCCGACACCACCTATAACCGTCAGCAGCCCCTCTTGCAGTTTTACATCCTCGAAGGTGATCTTTTCCTTTCCGGCAAGGGTCAGATTGACAACAAAGGTGTCGGATACTATCTCCTCGACATCAAAGCCGACTACCGACAAGTCATATTCAGCGTCCAATAGTTCAAACAGAAACTTTGCCTCTGAGGCTGGATTGAAGGACATACTCGACTCCTTTCATCTATTCATTATCAATTAAATTATTTATGAGAAATAAATTTGACAGGTATTGTTTCTTCTATTGGCACATAGTTGCTTCCAGTTAAATAACGAATAAAAAGCTTACCTGCTTTTGTAAAATGAGCTTCTTCAATAACTAAGACAAGAGCCGCTGTTTCAGCAAACTTTCGTCTTATTTTCATAATTACTTTATGATGATTTTGAAAAATTCTGTTGATCAGAATATGCGACTTTCCTGCTCTAGCGATAATCTGTTGATCGGAGTTAACAGCAAGAACAAATTCATATGGTTCAGAAGCGCCCTTTTTTACATCATAAAATATTGAATAATTGCATGGAGAGCCACAAGGTATGATGACCTCTGCCAAACTGTTGTTGTGCCATTTAACCGTTGGTTCCGGAAGATCTGATTGTTTATGTATCCATTCCTTCTCGCCGCTGATACCTACGGCGTATATCTTACATTCTCGTGTATATATACTGGAATTGTGCGGTTCGGTTTTGCATTCCCATACAATCCTATTTATATTATCAGGTGATACTTTAGAGCTGGAATCGCAGTATGCACAAGATGATTGAATAACAATAATGCTGACAGTTATCGTTGGAACAATAAAGACTATTATTTTACCTTTTATTAACTCTTTTATTTTTAGAAGATTTTTGTTTATGTTTATGCTTAGGCTTAGATTTAGGTTTTGCCTTATATTTATAAAATTTAAAATCATCTGTTGCCCCCAATCCATCAACCTTTACTTCTGTCAATTTTTTACTACTAGCCCAATTAGGTTTATTTCTTCCTAATGCTTTTTGTGCCTTTGGACTAAAATACAGGATTGCTCCATACGTGTTATCAGGATCTTTTTTGTTGTAAACAGGCTCTAAAACTTCTTCCATTCTATCTATTAACTTGTCAGACAGTTTATCTTTTGAGTTGTTGTGAAGATATTTTTCCGCAATAATCAGGTTATTCCTTATATGGAGTGACCTAACTACCCATCTTTCATCCTCATTAACTTATTGTTTTTGCAAAATAAACTTGTCAACTGTCACACAGGTGCATCGACTTCAACGGGGCAACTCCATGAGCGTTCTCAGATGAAATGAGTGAGAAAGCAGGCCAATCAGCTTCGTTAACATGCACAACACCAGCTTTACAGAGCATTTCCACTTGTCGGGGCGATGATCCGCATCGTATGGAACCAATCAAGCATCGCTCCCACGGTGAAATTATCGTTAATGGCTTGGCTGGTCCATAACTCGCATCTGTAAAGCCTTGTACAACGCGAGTAGAAATCGTCATGTGAAAAAAGTCCGTCCTCGGTTGAACGGGTGCGATAGCCCTTAACATAAAATACTCTGTTCGCAGCTCATGGACATAATACGCGAAGGCCGGAAGCAGTATCATGACGCTGATAACCAGGCAGCCTAATAGAGACTGTTTTATTGATGGAATTGATCGCCTCGACAAAAAGAACGAGGATATTGCTAAGATACCTATGCCACCAACAAAACACAGTACAAGGTATTCGATCCTTTCTCTTGAGCAGACATCGCCGCACGCTGGGATGAATGCTGTGAGCAGGAGAGATGCCATCCAACCAATAACGGATCCAAATACAGACATCGCAATGACAAACAGTGCACGTTTCATTTAACCTCCCAAAACAAAATTTGTTTCGAGTCACTCAGATTTGAATACAAATTTGAGATGCTGCTAATGCCAATTGTAAAACGAGCAAACGTTGTAAGAGCACCAAGAAGTCCAGAGGAAGTCAGCCTCGATCCGTTCCACAAATCAATATGATCACCGCTTCGGTTGGCTTCCGATTCGCCATCGCGTTTCCAGTAGTCTTTAAAAAATATGATCCCAGTGCGTCCACTAATTTTGTTTTCCCAGTCATTCCCGGTTGCGGTTTCGGGTATTGAGGGAAGGCCACAAAAAGGATGAGTTTTAAGCCATAACGCGAGATCCTCTGCTGTTGCTGCAGTGTTTTTGCCATTGATAAGGATTCGACTGTTCCCTCTGAAAGATTTCATATCGACTCCAGATTTTTGTAATGCTAAGCTAACCTTAATGGCACACTGGTTTTCGTAACCCTTTGGCGGCTTACCAGTATTTGGATCGATGTATGGCTTGTCATCTGGATAATTTGACCAAAGTGCTGAAAATCTTACTGGTTTGCAGTTTTTGTCTTTCAATTTGCCATTATAATATCTACCTTGCCCGCCAGGCTTATGCTTCGCACCTTGAGGCGCTTGCTTGTGATGAGTTTTCGCCATGGTACCTTCCCTCCGTTTCTTCACTTCTCACACCACACCCCGATCCCCCATCCTCGCGGGCCATTCGAACCGATACCCCTTCTCGATTTCCTCAACCACAAGGCGTAGAAAGCAGCACTGCGTCACATAACCGCCCAGAAACCGCTCCAGAACCGAGCAGAACAGATACAGATCCCCCGGCCCGGCAAATCCTTCTCCGCGCAGCTTCAGTCGGATGTCATAGCCGCGATACATGCGCCTGCCTATCAAGCGGTCGGCCTGTTGCGCGTCAAGGGATTCAATCGCATCTATCTTCTTCCTGTTCGCCATTACAGCGGCCTGATTCCTGCTGTCGGGGTGAATGAATAGTCTCAGGATTGCGCGAAAGCCTTCGGCGCTGTTCAGAGAGAGGCGATTCAGTGAAAAGCCCGAGAGGAGCCTCCATTGCCGATTCTGTTGGAGCTTGGGGAAAGTGGCGCCTGTAACGGCTTTTATGTTTGCGTGTACGACAGACTCGGGAGTGGCCCCGGTTGCAGTACAAATGTCGCCGATGGCAAGTTGTTCCGGCAGGGTCCCGTTGGTGCAGGTCAGATCAATGTCGAGAGTTATTCTTCCGGTTCGGTTTTTGTCTTCAATTGAAAGTACGGTGTCAAACCCATCCCCAATGGCCGACGGGCTTTTCGTGATATGACAGTTGCGGACTCCTTCGGCGCTCTTGAGTAATGGATTTCGCGGGTCAAAGAATATTCCGGCGCTTCTCCCTTTAACCAGCCCCCGAACCTGATCCACCGAATAGATCCGGAAATGAGAGGGAGGCTTTCCGGCAGGCTGAACTACATGCCGGGAAAGTTCGGAGACGAACGATATCGGCTTCGCCTTGTGCTTGAAGAGGTTGATAACCGGCGTTGCGGAAAGCGCGAAACTCTTTTTCGTGATCCGGGGAACAACCAAGGGGTGCTCGGTCAACTCGAAGGTGATTTCAAAGCGGGCGCCTTCGCCAAGCGAACTGCATCGTTCCAGGCCGGTCAGGTCCAGGAAAAGGAACTTGTCGCGGAACAGGAAGTACTCCTGGAGTATCAGATGTCCCGGCATCAAGCTCTTTTACGTAGCGAGGACGGTCTCTTCTTCGGCAAATCCGGCCGGTTTCAGGCAGTTGGATGGAATATCGATTGTCGAACCGTTAGCGTGCGCAGTTATTCTTATGCGCTTCAGATAGCGCAAAAGCAGCAGACTCAGATCGCAGGCCGCCGGATAGTCATCAGCAAGGTAGAGGCGAAGTGATTCAGCCTTCCAGGAGGAAAGCTCCATACCGTTCAATTCCAATTGCAGAGTGATGCGCGGGGTCTTGCCGGATGGGTGGGAGAAGGAGGCGTCCAGAAGTGAGAGGGGATGAACGGTCACGTCATAGCAGGTCCTGAAGCGGAGCCTGGTTCCCTGCACCGGAACCGACTGGACTTCGGACCCGGCGGGAATCACCTGTGTCCGCGTAAGCCCCTCCCTGGGTGTGACGGCGATGATGGTTGCCGCCGGGACGGGCCGCAGATGTTCCGGCTGCACAGAGGTGATTACTTCATTGATAAACTCGGGGATGTCATCATCCAGCTTGCGCCGCAACAGGGCGTTGAGAAAGGCGGTCCCCTCCAGGAGTCTCTCCACGCCGGGATCGGCCATGGAACCGCCGGCCAGTGGGGCGAGATTTGGATGGTTCCCGGCGAACCGGTCCGCCAGTTCCCCAAGGAGCGCCCGTTCATTGCGGTAGTAGTCGACAAAGTCATGGCCCGTTTTCGTTGGCGTGGCATCCGGATTTGAGGGAAGATGCTTGCGGTTCGGCAGCGCCTCCACCCGGAACCGGGCGCTGACTTCGCCGATGCCGCTGCCTGCGAAGTCCCAGGTGTTGAGGCCGAGCCGCGCTTCGGGATTGCCGATTCGTATCGGTTGCGCCTCACCGGCTGCGAGAATGAGCTCCAGCTCCACTTCCAGGGGGTCGGTGAGGTAGAACCTGGTCAGGCTGGTGAGTCTGTCGTTGCGCGGTGTTCCCGGCAGCAGGTCGTTGAATTCCCGCCAGGCAAGCGGCCCGACGCGGATGCGGAACTTGCCCGTCCTGTCCGCGATTTTGCTGCCGAGAACGGTGTCCATGCCGAGTCTGCCACCGCTTGCGAGCATGCGCAGGCGCTGGTCGTCGGGTATGGGGACCATGCGCCGTATGTTCTGGATGATGCTGATGCTATTCATGCCCAGCGCGTCGCGCAGGATGGTTTTGAGCCCCAGGGCCGAGCGGGGATACTGGGTCAGGATGCCGGTGTAGCGCAGGAGGCTGAAGGAGTCGGGCATGCCGGAGGCAAGCTCTTTTTCCCCGAGGCCGATGAGGCACAGAAGCCGTTCCTTGTCGACGGGGTTATTTTGCTCCACGACGCGGATAAGGAGTCGGTATTTGCTCCAGCACTCAAAGTAGAGGTGGTAGAGGCGCTGGTGGATGATGTCCATGAAGTCGCGGCATACCGACTCGTCGTTTGACGCTTCGTCCATGAGGTCTTCGGTGTAGAAGGCGGGCAGGGGAGATGACGCGCCGTAGAGGGCAAGAAAGGTTGTGGTGATACGGAGGTAGTCGCCGTCCTTTTCGACAGCGGCCACGTCCGAGGCGGGAAAGGCCAGGGACAGTTCCGGCCGGACCCGGACCCGGTCCTGCCAGGGAACGTCCGGCAACCCCTTTTCTCCCGCGGGATCGAGGAACCGCCGGGCAAGGCGCATGACCTGGGCGAAGGAGAACTGGTGGCCGTTTTCCAGCAGGTCGTTTATCAGGGATGTCATTTCAGTCTCATGAGCCACTGATAGCTCTCTCCTCGCGTCTGTTCGTCCACGGTCAGTCTGGTGAAGCAGTTGATGGACGCGTATTTCTCCAGGAAGCGGTGGAGTACACAGCCGAACAGGAACAGGTCTCCCGCTCCGGCAAAATGGTCCAGGCGGACCTTCAGGCGGATATGGCTTCCCCGGACAGGAACACCGTCCACCATGGCCTCGTCAGGTGTGACGGCCACATCCTCTATTCCGGCTATCCTCTTGAGATTGGCGGTCAGGGGAGAGCCGGAGGAGGTGTCATGGGAGAGGTACAGTTGCAGCAGGGTTCGCAGGTGTTCGGCGTTGCCCAGTGTTACGTGGTTAAGATAAAGGTGGGTGGTGAGCCGCCACAGGAGTTCCGGCCCCAGGGGCGGAGGAACTCCCGGATGTACCGGCGTGATGTTGCCGCAGGATACGTCCGCCGGTATTCCTGACAGGGGGCCGCGGATGTCGCCGATGCGCAGGCTTTCCGGAAGGGCGCCGTTGGCGCAGGTGAGGGCAACGGACAGGGTCTCTCCGACGGGGAATGCCGTTCCGTCGGGAAACGCCGTAGAGAGGTATATGTCGTATCCGTCGCCGGCCAGAGATCTTTCCACTCCCGCGTGGTAGACCGGCGTGCCGGGAGTGTCGGAACCGAACAGCTCGAATGGCGCGTAGCTCCTCTCCCCGCCGTCGCCGTGCGTGATGCCGGTCACGCCGTCCACGGAAAAAATCCGGTGATGACGGGGGTTCGCTCCGCAAGGACGGACGAGATAGCGGCTTGCGCGATGGTCCAGGATGATCGGGTCGGCATCATGGGAAAAAAGGTTGACCGCCGGAACCGCATTGGTGACGAAATTGGCGAGCCCGACCTTCGGCGCCTCCGAGGTCAGGCCGTCCAGCAGGAAGCTGACACTGAAGTGTCCGGCGTCCCCGCGCCCCGTCCAGCCCTCCAGGCCGGAAAGCTCAAAAAACAGGAACTTTTCCGGGGCGGTGAAATATTCCTGAAAGAGGCGGTAGCCGGGAAAGGCGTGGGACGGCCAGGGGACAAGGGCGTCGCTTTCGCCATACCCGGCTTGCCGCAGGCATACGGGAGGAAGAAGCATGGTTTTCGCGCCGGGAGCGGTTACGGTTATCCGCTTCAGGCGGCGGCTCAAGAGCTGATACAATCCGGTAGCTGTCGCCCGGTCACCCGCCAGGAACAGGCGAATTGTATCGGGCAGCCATTGCGAGAGTGTGCAACCGTGCAGGATGAAGGAGAGGCGTATCTCGGCGGCGCGTTCCGCGGTCTGAAGGATTGCGGCGTCGGTGATCTCAAGGGGATGAAGGTCCAGATCCCGTACGGTAGTGAACCGGCAGCATGTTCCGTCAACCGGGATGGAGGCGACCGTCGCCCCGGCCGGTATGCGTACTGGTAGCTCCATGGTCCGGTCCGGGGTGAAGCCCAGTATGGTGGTTGCGGGAACAGGCCGCATATAATGGGGCAGGATGAGGTGGGCCAGGTTCAGGACGAGATCGGGGAAATCGACGTCCAGCTTCCGGCCCAGCAGGGTGTTCTGGAAAGCCACGCCATCCAGAAGCCGCTCCACGTCCGGATCGGTCATGGGGCCGTTCAGCAAGGGGGCCAGCGCCGGATTGGCGCCGGCGAACTCCGCGGCAAGTTCCCTCAACCGGACTGATTCCGTTTGGAAATGGTGTCCGTGCATATCCCGTTTCTATCTCCCCACAACAATGAGTTCCATGGTCCGTGTTTCCCCGAAATAAGGGGCCATCAAATGCTGATAAGGGAAGAGAAGAGCCTGCCGTCTCCGCTCCAGGTGCTGCACGCGCAACGAACCGAACGCAATGTCCGCATGCCGAAAAAGCGGTCTCTTAAAGTTCATCTTGTGAGTCCTTTTCGCGGGCGTTCAGAGGTACTGCATTGTGAGAGTTAAAAATATTTGCAATAATTAATATATCCCTGCACAGCTAATAGCATTACATTGTAAAAAATGTCAATTAAATTATCATCATTCCATCTTCGTCTCAGGTAGCGGTATCTGGAGAACAAAACAAAGAACGGGTCTGATTTTCCTGTTTTCACACGGGTTTGGGGGGGCGGGTCAGTGAGCGGCAACGAATCAGGCCGAAGTCGTTCTCTTCGGACAACTCCACCTGCCGTTTTCAGGTTTAATAACAATGGAAATATGCGTAAAAGTATATAACGCGAATGCCCCTGAAATAACGTCCGGCGAGGAGTCCGCCTTATCATGTCTGGCGTTGTTCTATGGCGGAAGGGCTCAATTGATTTACAGCTTTCCAAAAGTGGTGTATTGTGTGAGCAAATCTTTCTGCGGGTGTTGAATGCCAGAATAAGCTGACTGGAATTTTCTGATTATTTTGACATTGCGACGGAATTTTCACATTCACTGAATCAGATCAACGATGGGGCCGGTTTTTGCCGACCCCATTGTTTGTCATAAGGGGTCTCCACGTTCTGATTCTGGTAAAGTCCGAGAGCAGGGTCTTTTTGATCTGGGCAGATTAAGAATAGGCGTAATCGTCTCGGTAAACTGAGAATAGAATTGACATGAGCCGTATACGAGGCCCGTATGGACGGGCCTGTGAGAGGAATGAAGCGTGCCTGATAAGCACGCAGCACCGTACTCGATATTTTTCAAAAAGGGAGTTTATCCGCATGATCAGTGCAACCAATGTGGCCCTCTCCTACGGGAAGAGGGTCCTGTTCAAGGACGTTAACATGAAGTTCACCCCGGGCAACTGCTACGGGTTGATAGGCGCCAACGGCGCCGGCAAGTCCACCTTTCTCAAGATCCTCTCCGGCGAGATTCAGCCGGACAAGGGTGATATCTCCATCGGCGCCCGGGAACGGATCGCCGTGCTGCGCCAGGACCAGTTCGCCTTCGACGAGGAGACGGTCTTCACCACCGTCATCATGGGGCATGACCGGCTCTACCGCGTCATGGCCGAGCGGGATGAGCTCTATTCCAAGGGCGACTTTAGCGAGGAGGACGGGATTCGCTCCGCTGAACTGGAAGCGGAATTCGCCGAGATGAACGGCTACGAGGCCGAGTCCGAGGCGGCTGTGCTCCTCAACGGCCTCGGTATCCCCGAGGAGCTGCGCCACAAGAAGATGAAGGAACTGGAAGCGGGCGACAAGGTGCGGGTGCTCCTGGCCCAGGCCCTGTTCGGCAGCCCGGATGTGCTCCTCCTGGACGAGCCCACCAATCACCTGGACCTGAAGTCCGTCGCCTGGCTGGAGGACTTCCTGTTCCGTTTTCCCAACACGGTAATCGTCGTGTCCCATGATAGACACTTCCTGAACCAGGTATGCACCCATATCGCCGATATCGACTTCGGCCGCATCCAGGTGTACGTGGGGAACTACGACTTCTGGTACCAGGCGAGCCAGCTGAACCTGAAGCAGAAGCAGGACGAAAACCGCAGGATCACCGACAAGGCCAACGAACTGAAGGAGTTCATCCAGCGCTTCAGCTCCAACGCCTCCAAGGCGAAACAGGCCACCTCACGCAAAAAGCTGCTGGAGAAACTGACTGTCGAGGATATGCCGGTGTCGTCGCGCAAGTACCCGTACGTGGTGTTCAAGCCGGAGCGCCCCTGCGGGGATGTCATCCTGGAGATCACCGGGCTTTCCAAGGCAATCGACGGGGTCCCTGTTCTGAACGACCTGACCCTCACCGTGCGCAAGGGGGACAAGATCGCCTTCATCGGCGGCAACAGCCTGGCAAAGACGACCCTGTTCCAGATCCTGGCCGGTGAGATGGAACCGGACAGCGGCGGTTTCCGCTGGGGAGTGACCATCACCCCCGCCTATTTCCCCAAGGATAACAGCGAATACTTCGCCAGCGACCTGAATCTCATCGAATGGCTCGGCCAGTTTTCTCCTCCCACGGAGGGAGAGTCGTTCGCCCGGGGCTTCCTGGGCAGGATGCTCTTTTCCGGGGAGGAGGCGATGAAAAAGACCAGCGTCCTCTCCGGGGGAGAGCGGGTGCGCTGCATGCTCTCCCGGATGATGCTCTCCGGCGCAAACGCCCTGATCCTGGACGAGCCGACCAATCATCTGGACCTGGAATCCATCACCGCCCTCAACAACGGGCTGATCTCCTTCACCGAAGTGGCGCTGTTCGCCTCCCATGACCACGAGTTCGTCTCTACGGTGGCGAACCGGATCGTGGAGATCACCCCGGCCGGGATAATCGACCGGGTGATGGGCTTAGACGAGTACCTGGAAGACGCGGAGGTAGCACGGATGCGGGACGAGTTGAGCGGGGCCAATCAGGGACTGAACCTGTAACCAGAGACCTGCCGGGTTTTCAAGACCCGGCAGGTCTGCCTTTTCTTCATGAGAATATATACGGAGAATTGCGGGATGCCCTATTCCGGTTACACTTGAACGCCTGCAACCATACAGCGCACTATGAACCGCTGATATAATCCCCCGAGCCGGAGCAATCGAATATGATCGAGACTCAGGAAAGACGACGGGAAATACGGGCGCCTCTGACCATGATAACCCTTCCCTTTGTCGCCACCAGGGAGGCGGACCATCAGCCCTTCGAGTATGTGCTTCAGGACCTGAGCCCCAGCGGCGCCCGGTTCGCCATTCCCAACTGGGCGGCTAACCGGGACAGGTTGCAGGTGGACGATATCGTGCGCCTCCATCTCCCCTTGCGGAGCGACCGGGTCTTTTCCGGTGCCGGAAAGGTGGTGAGGGTATACTGGGACGACCTCCTGTTCGCCCAGGTCGGCGCTGATGACCTCGTAGGCCTTACGGAGCTTTTCCTCCGCCTCCCTCATCTCTCCCTGGTCCCTGAAAATCTCTTTGAAATATTTTTTGCCGTCGATGACAAACTCGTTCACCGCCATATGGAGCGGGATTTCCTTTCCGTCCTTCCGTTTCCCGGTAACTGCTCTCACGGTATCGGAATCATCTTCCAGCAGGTGCGGCCGGGTGAGCAGAATGCCGGCCGGCTCGCCGGATATTTCTTAGCCGCGGCAATGAAATATCCTCTCCGCGGCCTTATTGATGGAGAGGATTCGCCCATCCGAATCGAAAGTCACAATTCTGATCAGCTCGTTTTCAAGGATAGTTCTCCAGATTCGTTCATCTTTCAAGAGAGAGGAAATCCCCGGGAGTGCGCCTTATCATCCAGCGGCGCGTCGCTATCTTCGTATAACAGTCAAACGACCTTTGTGCAACAGGGAAAAGGAAATATAATCAACGGGATTGCGGAAAAACGCGGTGACGGGTAAACTGACTGGACAAGCCGGGCAAAGGGATGCCAGGGACATCGCTGAAAGATTGCCTGCATGCCATCATGACCCTGCAACCCGGCCGCCACTCATATGCACACCATGAAACCGGCAAGCGCAGAAATACAAGAAACAAAACAGGAAAGAGGCCGCATGCCTGAGGCATCACCACACACGCAACATTCCGGGAGAATCCTGATTGCCCTGTCTCTGGCCTTTTCGCTGGTGACCCTGGCCGGAGGCTACATATATTTCCGGACCCAGGAGCAGCACGTCAGCCGGGAAAAATACACGGAAATCTCTGCAATAGCCGAACTGAAGGAATGGCAGATCAGGCAGTGGCGCATGGAGCTCCTGGCCGTTGTAGGCAGACCGGCGGGAAGTCCCTTTTTCCGGAAGATAGTGAAGGAGTGGCGCGACAGCGGCTTTTCTTCCTCTCACCGGAATGAATTGCGGGATCGGCTGAAGATGGAGCTTACCCGCGGCTTCGAGGACGCGCTCCTTTTTTCCCCGGACGGCAAAATCCTCCTGGCTGCCAAAGGGGATCCCGATCCCCCTGACCCGGCCACGAAGCGGGCCCTGGAATCCGCCGCGAAAGGTGAGACCGCTCTCTCCGACTTTTTCCGCTGCCCAAATGGCAGAATCCACATCGATGCCATGGCCCCGGTGAGGGACGATGACGGTGCGGTGATTGCCATACTGGCGCAGCGGAGCGACGCCTCATCCTACCTGTATCCCCTCATCAGGTCGCGGCCCATTCCCAGCAAAAGCTCCGAGACCTTCCTCGTCCAGAGAAAAGGCGACGAAGTCCTCTTCCTGAACGAACCCCGCCAAAGGCCGGGAAATTCACTTTCACTCAGGCTCCCCCTTTCCCGGACCGATGCCCCGGTCGTAGCCGCGGCGCTGGGGACGAAGGGGATGTTTCGCGGCCGGGATTACCGGGGCGAGAAAGTCCTGGCGGACCTGCGCCCCATCGGCGGCTCTCCGTGGTTTCTGGTGGCCAAGATAGATGAAAGGGAGATCCGCTCGGAGGCGCGCAAGCAGGCGCTCCTGGTGACACTGGCAGGGTTATGCTTTATCCTCATTGCCTCCGTAACCACGGCATATGTCTACAGGCGCAGAGAATCGGGCATGTACCGGGAACTCTACCGCGCCGAGCAGGACCAGCGCAAGGCGGAGGAGGCCTTGAGGGAGAGCGAAGAACTGGTCCGCGTGAAGATGGATGCCTTGCTGCTGCCGGATGGAGACCTGGGAAAGCTGGAACTTGAAGACATCATTGACGTGCGGGAAATCAGGAAGCTCATGGAAGACTTCTTCGCCATGGAAAACATGGTAACCGCCATCGTGGACATCCACGGCAAGGTCCTGGCAGCCACGGGCTGGCAGGATATCTGCGTAAAATTCCATCGGGTCCACCCGGAGACGCTGGCCAACTGCCGGGAAAGCGACACGGTTCTCTCCTCCGGTATAGCTCCGGGCGCCTTCAGGATGTACAAATGCAAAAACAACCTGTGGGACCTGGCCACGCCCATAATCGTCGGCGGCAGGCACGTGGGGAACCTCTTTTCCGGGCAGTTCATCCTGGAGGACGAGACGCCCGACTATGAGCTGTTCCGCGCCCAGGCCCGGAGATACGGATTTGACGAAAAAGAGTATCTGGCCGCGCTGGAACGAGTACCCCGCTGGAACCGGGAAAAGATCGAGCGGGTGATGACCTTTTTCGCCAGATTCTCAAGGCTGTTATCCGATCTGAGCTTCGCCAACATCAGGCTGGCGAGGACCCTGGCGGAACATGAAAAGATGGAGGCCCAGTTCCTCCAGGCCCAGAAGATGGAGGCCGTAGGACGTCTGGCGGGAGGGGTCGCCCATGATTTCAACAACATGCTAAACGTGATGCTCGGTTATGCGGAGATGGCCCTCACCAGGCTTGAGCCGGGCACGAAACTCCATAACTATATTACGGAAATCACCCGCGCGGGACGGCGCTCCGCGGACCTGACCAGACAGCTTCTGGCCTTTGCCAGGAAACAGACCATCGCGCCCAGGATCCTGGATCTCAACGACACCATAGAATCGATGCTGAAGATGCTGAAAAGGATGATCGGTGAGAATATCGAGCTGACCTGGAAGCCGGCTGATCGGATGTGGCAGGTCAACATGGACCCGGCCCAGGTGGACCAGATACTGGTAAACCTGGTGGTGAATGCCCGTGACGCCATCGCCGGAGTCGGCAGGATCACCATCGAGACGGGAAAGGCGGAATTCGACGAGGCATACCAGGACCTGCACCCGGAATTCATGCCCGGCAGATACGCGCAACTGGTGGTGAGCGACGACGGTTGCGGCATGGACGGGAAAACACGGGCCATGCTATTCGAGCCTTTTTTCACCACCAAGGAGGTGGGCAAGGGAACCGGACTGGGCCTGGCCACGGTTTACGGCATAGTCAGGCAGACCTCCGGTTTTATCAATGTCTGCAGCGAGCCGGGCGAGGGATCGACCTTCAGGATCTACCTGCCCCGGCACGAGCCGGCCAAGAAAGAGCCGGACGAGGCGGTGGACCAGGCCCCTGTTCCGGCCGGCGCGGAGACCGTGCTCCTGGTTGAGGATGAGGATCCCCTACTCAGCCTCGGCACGATTCTCCTGGAAGAGCTGGGTTACAAGGTCCTGGCCGCGGCCGACCCCAGGGAAGCGCTGAGGATTGTGGATGAATACGAAGGCGAAATTCATCTCGTGCTCACCGATGTGATAATGCCGGAAATGAGCGGAAACGAACTGCATGACCGACTGATCATTTCGAGGCCCGGACTGAAAAGCCTGTTCATGTCAGGCTATACCGCCGATATAATCACCCGCCACGGCGTGCTCCATGAGGGCGTCCACTTCCTGCAGAAACCCTTCTCCGTACAGGACCTGGCAATCAAGCTTCGCGAGGCCCTGGACGGTTAATAGGAACGTAACTATTCGGCACAAAAAACTGTCAACCAAGCGTCTGTCATGCCCGAGTGCATTTGTCGGGCATCCATAATTCCGATAGGTTACAGTCTGGATTCCCGATTACACCCTCGGGAATGACAGAAAATTCTATCTGCTGAACAGCAAAGAAACAAGAGCACAGGAGATATCAACCTCTGCCCTGTCCGTTTTTCCGTACCTGTATTTCCC
>CAZFCG010000085.1:0-13831 GCA_964517595.1 uncultured Geobacter sp.
AACCGCCGCCTCCGCGACCCCGGGCACCTCCGAATCCCCTCCCGTAGGGGTTCATAAATCCGGGTGCAGGATAACCGGCGCAATAACCCGCAGCTCTTCCCGTCATTGGCCCGTACCCAGCCGGGCCTGTTCCATCTCCTCTTGGCATGACTATTCTCCTTTCTCTTCCGGGTCCGTGTTATCCACGAACCATGGTTGCGCCACATTCGGGACACTTTTGCTGATTGCAGGGTTGTCCGGCTGTGTGCGCCGTTTTTCGACCGCATTTGGGACATACGCAGTCCCCGCCCGGACCGGCCGCGTATGGGCCGGCCATCTTTCCTCTTCCGTGTCCTCCACCTTGTGGCGGTCCTGTTCCATCTTTAAGCGGCATAATATCGTCCTCCTTTCCTCCCCGCCCTCTCTACGGCGAAGGGGCCTTTTCGGTGAATTATTCCTCTGTCAGTAACTCCCTCCGCCCCTTTTTCCCCAGCGAAACCGCCTTTGATGCCCACGGCATCCCGGCATGAAAAACATCGGCTGACCTAATCGGCCTTTTTGGTATGCATCAAGAACCTGGTTCACATCTCCGCATATCTGTGAAATGACTTCAATGCCGGAATGTAGCAGGGCAAGTTCCAGCGGCCGGGAAACGGCGCCGCAGATGAGTGTATGAATTCCCATGGCCGCCATGCGCCGCGCCCGCCCCGCGGGGATATCGTCCGTCATGACAACATCCCGGCGGGCGATTTCAACCCCGTGTTCCAGATCGGCCAGGAGCAGTCTGCCCGCTACATCGAATACCGGGGAAACCCTGCCTTCCCATTGTGGAATCGCAACTCTCATATGAATGATCCAGCACATAACATGCCATAATGTGGTAAATGAAAATATGACAACAAAAACAATAGCTTGATTTTGAGGGTCAAAGTATTTGCTCGACTCAATCGTGCTTTATGCGATTGTATATAGACATCATGATTCAAATAGCACGATTAATAGGCCGGCGCCAGGGAGGACGTCAATGCCTCGCGGAAACAATAGCGAAGAACGGGAAACCGTTATCCTCGATTCGGTGAACGAAGGTGTTTTCACGGTTGATCGGGAGTGGCATATCACTACATTCAACGCCGCGGCGGAGAGGATTACGGGTATCAGCCGCGCCGAGGCGATCGGAAGCCGCTGTTGCGATGTATTCCGGGCGGATATCTGCGAAAAGGACTGCGCTCTTCGCCGTACCATGACCAGCGGCCTGCCGGTCGTAAACGCCACTGCCCATATTATCAACCGGCAGGGGGAGCGAATCCCGATTCGGATATCCACAGCGCTGCTGGAGGACAATGCGGGAACGATCATCGGCGGCGTTGAGACTTTTCAGGATCTGACCCAGGTGGAACAGCTCCGGAAAGAGCTTCAGGGGCGATACACATTTGAGGACATCGTGGGCCGAGCTCCGGCAATGATGCGTCTTTTCGAGCTGTTGCCGCTTGTTGCCGAATCCGGCAGCACGGTGCTTATCGAAGGTTCTAGCGGTACGGGAAAGGAGCTTTTCGCTCGCGCCATTCACAATCTTTCACCGCGAAAAGACAAGCCTTTCGTTGCGGTAAACTGCGCCGCGCTTCCGGACACGCTCCTGGAAAGCGAGTTGTTCGGATACAAGGCAGGCGCTTTTACCGATGCCAAGCGGGACAAGCCGGGTCGATTTTCCCTGGCCGACGGAGGGACTATTTTCCTGGACGAGATCGGAGACGTCTCTCCGGCGATGCAGGTACGGCTGCTACGTGTGTTGCAGGAGAGGACCATCGAGCCCCTGGGCGCCATAAAACCGGTTGCCGTAGATGTGCGCGTGATCACCGCGACGAACAGGGTTCTGCTGGATGAAGTCAGGGCCGGAAGATTTAGAGAGGACCTTTTCTATCGAATTCGTGTTGTGCGCCTGGAATTGCCCGAGCTCAGGAAACGGCGGGAGGACATTCCACTGCTGGTGGAGCGCCTCGTCACAAAGTTCAACGGGCTGCACGGCAAGAGCATTGCCGGTGTGTCCAATGATGTATTGGCCAGGCTGATGGAGTATGATTATCCAGGAAATGTCCGCGAACTGGAGAATATCATCGAGCAGTCTTTCGTGCTCTGCCGTGGCGGCATGATCGAGATGATTCATCTCCCGCCCGAGCTGCGACCGACAACCGGACGGGGCGCCGAGGGCGCGCAGCCCATGAGTCTGGATGCAATTGAAAAAATGGCCATTTCCGAGGCTCTGCGCCGTAACGGCGGCAGCCGGAAGCGCACCGCCGGAGAGCTGGGCATTGATGTCAGCACCCTGTTCCGAAAGATACGGCAGCTCGCCATTGAGCTTCCTGAAAAGGATGGCCGCGGCCGCCGTCGGCAATAGTGCGAATTGCACGGATATGACGCTGTCTTTGTGGGCGGTTTTAAATCATGCCTGAGGGAGGAAATGCATAAACTCTCTTTTTCATGAGTTTTTTCGTTTCCCGATAAGGTTACCGAGGTCGGTATCCGTATTGATGATAAATTCGAAAGGAGATTCGCATGCGAAGGATGTCGTCACGGAAGGGCGGCGGGGTTCCCGGCCTGAGAATACCTGTCTGGACTGTATAACCTGTTTCGTGCGGCAGGCATTGGAAGCAGCCCGGTTTGTCGCGGACAATCCGGTTATCCAGTAGTCGGTCATCCGGGGCGGCCCGCGGGAAACGGCGCAACGGTAAAGCGCTGTAACTATTTAGGCAATATCCACACCTTGCGAGTTGAATCGCCCCATTTTTTGCCGCTTGAAAAGAGATCGAGAAATAATTCAGGATTTTCCACGCGGGAGTATCCCACGGCGTGAATTCCCAGATCGAAAAGCGCGTCGGGAAGAAATCCCGCCGTTGGTCCCATGACGGTCACGAAATTTGCTCCAGAGCAATATGCTGTTAGCGCAGGCAATGAATCGTTAAGCACGGTTGTTCCCGTGATGAGCACCTTGTCGCAGTGTCGCAGTTCTTTCGGGTCTCTGGTCATCCTGAAAGGGTATGTTCCCCTGAGCAGTTCTTCGGATTCTTCCAGTACAATGACCTCACCTGCCTGGCTGAGGAGTTTTTCCATCATTGGGCGGAAATACCCCACGAGGCCGACCCGGCTCGTTCTGTCCAGCTCCATAAGGCCGAAGAGGTTGCTGGTGTCATCGATACGGTACGTCTCGGGATTTCTGTTGATGAAATCCTGCGAGAGGGCATTCAGCACCGCAAGCCCGGCGGTCTTTTTAACCGGGTCCATGGAAAGAAACCATGGCGCCAGTTCTCCTGCCGTTTTGCCGATGATGTCTTTTACATCCCACCTTCCGTATCTTTCCACCGCCTCTGGGTCGCGATGGAACAGGTTGTAACTGATGCCGATGGCCCCGTTGCCGAGCACCGCCACACTGAAGGGCGCAACCTTTGATTCTAATACGGGCGGTTTAATAAAGGCGCGCAGAGTTTCTTCCGTAGCCCCGGAACATTTGGCCCGGACAGTTTGCAGTATCTTTTCTCTCAGATTCACTGTGTTCTCCTTCGTAATACCAATTGGCGGACCTGTCGCTCACTGATCATTTTCCTGGAATGCCGAAGATTTGCTAGCACAAACGCAGGTATTTGGCAAGCCGTCGTTTCTCCTTCCCTGGTATCGGAGAGTTGGCAACCGCGCCCATGGGACGCTGCATTGAAAGTCGCCCCCCTGAGGGCCGTTGCCGGTTACACTCAAATAGTGTGGCCGTGACTGTTGTTCCTGCGTTCAATTGCTCTCGGTATTTCGGATTTATCGTACTCTATCCCACCCTGTTATTCAAACATGCCCCTCTTCATGTTAAACTTTTCTTTTACACTTGCCGAGTAGTCTGAGTGCGTAACATATCGAAAACACGCAAACGCTCTACGTAAAAATCGAAAAAAGCCGCTTTTTGTAGTGGCAATAAATTGTGGTTTTAGGCCTTATTTTGGCATAGTGAAATTTATAATACGTGGTGTCAAGGAGGATGCCATGTTCGCCAGAATCAAGAAATCAGGTTCTTATCAGTATTTACAGCTTGTAGAGAACCGTCGCGACAAGGGCAAGGTTGTCCAGCGTGTCATCGCCACCTTTTGCCGCATGGATCACCTGTCCAACACCGGGGCCGTGGATTCTCTGATTCGCTCCCCTTTCCCGATTTTCACAGCAGGCTGTTCTGGTTTTGTCAGGCAGAAGTGAGGTGAATGCCACGACAAAAAAGATCGGCCCGGCGTTGATCTTCGAGCGTCTCTGGCAGGAACTCGGCATCGGAGCGATTGTTTCCTCCCTGGAGAGTTCCCGCAAGTTCGGTTTCAGCATAGAGCGGGCGCTATTTCTTACGGTGATGCATCGGCTCTTCGTATCCGGTTCCGACCAGGGATGCGAGAGGTGGCGCAGGGACTACGTTATTCAGGGGACCGATTCCCTTCAACTGCACCAACTCTACCGGGCCATGGCCTTTCTCGGGGAAGAAGTGACCGATCAGGAGGACCGGACTCCCTTTGCGACCCGCTGCACAAAGGACCTGATTGAAGAGAGGATGTTCAACCGGCGCCGCGATCTCTTCAGCGACCTCGATCTGGTTTTTCTCGACACCACCTCCATCCACTTCGAAGGCCAGGGAGGGGACACCATAGGTCGGAAAGGTCACTCGAAGAGCCATCGCCCCGACCTGAACCAGATGGTGGTTGGCGCGCTCCTTGATGAGCATGGCAGACCCATCTGCTGTGAGATGTGGCCGGGGAACACCGCGGATGTAACGACCACGCTCCCTGTGGTCGCCAGACTCAAGAACCGCTTCGGGGCCTGTCGGTTCTGCATTGTCGCCGACCGAGGAATGATAAGCAAAGATACCATTCAAGGGCTTGAGGAGGCGGAACTCTCTTACATTCTCGGTGTCCGGATGCGCCAGGCCAAGGAAGTCAAAAACGACGTTCTTCTCGACCAGGGGGAGTATGTGGAGGTTTACCCGGAGGGTACTTCCTCGAAAGACCCTTCCCCACTCAAGGTGAAAGAGGTAACGGTCGACGGTACCCGCTACATCGTGTGCAAGAATGAGCGCCAGGCCCGAAAAGACGCCGCTTCTCGTCAGGCCATTCTCGACTCACTACAGGAAAAGCTGAAAACGGCCCCTAAGTCTCTGGTCGGCAACAAAGGCTACAGCAGATTTCTCCGGATGGACAAAGAAACCCTTACCATCGATGAGAACAAGGTAACGCTTGACGCTAAATTCGACGGCATCTGGGTCTTGACCACCAACACGAATCTGCCGGCAAAAGCGGTAGCGCTGAAATACAAGGAGCTCTGGATGGTAGAGCAGACCTTTCGGGATATGAAGTCGGCCCTTGATACCCGGCCGATTTACCACAAGGAGGATGAGACCATCCGTGGCCACGTCTTTTGCAGCTTCCTTGCCTTGACGCTGAAAAAAGAGCTGGAAAACAGGCTCGTCTCACAAGGGTTGGTGTACGAGTGGGCCGACATCAAGCAGGACCTGAAAGCTCTCCAGGAGGTACTACTGGAAGAACAGGGCACGAAAGTCGCTGTGAGGACGGAATGTGTCGGCGTCTGCGGCAAAGTGTTCAAGGCCATTGGGGTGGCCATCCCGCCCACCATACGCATTGTAGGCAAGTAGGAAAAACGGTTTTCAAAGAGCCTTTTTGTAGGGCCAAGACCTGAATTGCGCCTTGTAACCGCTTGTTCTACAAGATTATTTTAAAATCAACTGTCGAAGATGAGTTTAACTACCTTGACTTTGGTTTCGGGCCCCTCTTCGCCGGTCGGAGCAATCGCTCCAACTCTTCCTCCAAACGCTCTATAAACGATACTTCCCCAAGTGGTCGGCCGCTGCGTTCGTGCTTCTTCAGCAAGGCTAGCTCCTCTTCATCCGTCAAAGTCAGAAAACTCTGCCAGTCATTTACCATGTCCAACAATGGTTTGACCTTTACGAGTTGATCGTCTTTGCCGGCAAGATGGGCGGCGGCAAGCAAATATGTTTCGTCCATGGGAAACGAGGCGAACCGTTCCTGCCACAGGTGTCCACGCCACCTTTCTGAGAGAGATTCCACACCGGAACAGATACCATGCTACGAACCCTTAAACTAGTGCCATTCGGGAATGTCCCTATTTTTTCTTCCGCGCACTTACCCCCAAAGCAGGTGTCCCCTTCAGTGTCCGTACCCGCCCGTTCGTATGTCGGACACCTTCCCTCGTCTGAATTTAACGAAATAGAGAAACCTGTCCGGCCCGAAATTGTAGGTCCATTCGTCGCTTCTCACCGAGGCGCTCCAACCGGAAACGTCACCCCCGGAATTGTCGGCGCTTTCGGCTGGTTCGCCGCATTTGGCAAGGACCTCCAGCTTTCTGTCACCTAGGGAGATGTTTCTTCCGTCATCGCAGTTCCGGCCGAAATCCACCTCGTCGTAACCGTAGCCGCCGCTCTCGATTACCGCGAGACGACTTCCCTGGAAACGGAGAAAACGGAGAAATTGCCGTGAACCGAAATTATAGGCCCACTCCTCGGTGGTCACGAAATTCACGGGCGTTGCATCGGGGAGATAGGCTTCGGTAACCGCATCCTCCCGCATCTCGCTCCAGGCGGGCTTCCCGCATTTGGCCAGCACCTCTTCCCGCCTGTCGCCCGGCTCAACGATTCTGTCGCCGCAATAGAATTTGAGTGACGCAGGAGGCGCAACCCGTGCGCCTCCCCCTATCTTCTGTGCGGCAAGCCTGGGGGGGGCGGCGCTCATGCCGCCCGATACCGGGAGTGACACGAAAATGAGGGCAAGGCAACCCACTGCCATGACGGGGATTCGAACACAGCTTATCTTCCGTATCTGCTCAGCCATGCGAAACACTATTTACGAACACCTCCTGTTCTTACTAATAAAACAGACCTGCCAGGTTTTCAAAACCGGAAGGTCCGGGACCTGTAAGTACCGGCTGTTGTTCGCCTTGACCCCATCCGCATTGTTACAGAGCTTGCAGAATTCTGGGGACATTATATTCTACTGCGCCTCATGCTATGTAAAACTACGTGCCTCAACTGAAAAGCTATTAGTTTTATATACTGTTTGAATGCATAAGTAGGAGTTGAAGAGGAAGCCTCCGGTGGTATTGATAGCTTGTATGAGCAAGCGGCCGGACCGGCAACGCCGTCCGGAATCAAATTAGCACGAGGAGGCTTCCATGAGTGGACTTTACTACATTGGTCTGGACATTCACAAGAAGACAATCGCGTACTGTATCAAGAAGATTGATGGGACGCTAATACGTGAAGGTACAGTGGTTGCTGAACGCAAGGCTTTGAGAAAATGGCTGTCAGAACTTCCCGGACCCTGGTGTGGAGCAATGGAGTCAACGATCTTTACCGGCTGGGTGTATGACTTTCTTATGCCCTATGCCGTTGAGCTGAAGGTTGCCCACCCTGCGATGCTCAAGGCGATTACTACGGCAAAGAAGAAGAACGATCGGACCGACGCCGAAGAAATAGCCGACCTTCTGCGGGTCAACCTGCTGCCGGAATGCCACATAATGCCGGAAGAACTGGGGGAACTGCGGCGGGTGCTGCGCTTCCGGAATATGATCGTCAGTACCGCCGTCAAGATGAAAAACAAGATGAGCGGCCTGCTCATGGAGGTTGGCGCCATCTATGACAAGAAGAGACTTCACGGCAAGAAATACTTCGGGGCTCTTCTTGAACGTGTTGAAGACGTCCCTGATTCCGTAAAGGAGTTGTTGAAGTTGAGCCGTGGTGGCTTTGAGATGTTCGATGGCATCCAGAAGAAACTGGTTGCGGCATTGCGAGAAAACAGGCTGATCAGGGAACGTGTGGAACGGCTGATGAGCATACCTGGAGTTGGTGAACTTACTGCGCTGACCTGGGTTCTGGAAATCGGAGATGTCACCCGCTTCAGCTAATCACGCCAAGCCATCAGCTATTGCGGATTATGCAGCGGCCAGCATGAATCGGCTGGGAAAGAACAGCGCGGACCCATCTCCAAAAAACGGAACAAACACTTGCAGACCAAGCTGATTGAAGCCGCCAAGCTTGCGCCGCACTGGAATGAGCAACTGGCGCAACTTCACGAAAAAGAGCTGACTCGCGGCAACAAGAACCGAGCCACCATGGTGGTTGCCCGCAAGCTGGTTGAGTTCCTGTTGGCTGTAGATCGGCGGGAAACCAACTTCGAGTTATTGAAGGAAGCTGTATAGCAGCACACTCATAACCTTCTTGCAGGACGATCTTCCCGCCGGGCCTCGCCATTTGGGGGCTACGTGAGCAAATAGCTGCGCGACCATTATACTGTTTCGAGGTCGGCGGGTTGGCACTAACTCAATCTTCCGCAACGGGGCAAAATCCCTGAAGACGGCACATGGATGTCTGGTCGCATGATCGTGCGGACCATCACGATAGATCAAAAAGGTTGGAGCGCAGGAAGGAGCAACGCAAAGCTACCGGTGGCGATTCGGGAAGTTGAGGGAAATCTCCGTTTTCCCCTTGACAAAACTTATCATGGATGCCCCGAATGGATTATAAATTGTGGCGAAATTTCTTCCGGACTCAGACCTTTTTTATGCTCCACGCCGGTAACAGGGTATACTTCTCTGTAGACGGGGAAGAACGCGGTTTGCGGGTGACGTATGCCGGTACCATCGGCCTGAAGCCTTGGCCGGAAAAGGAGAAAACCATGCAAAGTTACGAGAATGGCGGCGGAAGCTCCTCCATTGTCGCCTTTGAGATTGGCGACGACTCTATCGCGATCAAGTTCACGGATGGATCGTTCTACCTGTTTATCTACCAGAGCGCGGGAGGCGCCAATGTGGAACAGATGAAAAAGTACGCGTACTTCGGGCATGGCCTGAATGGTTTTATCAGCAGATTCGTCGGAATGGAGTCAGGAATAAAACTCATGCGGAAGGCCGGGTAGGGAGGCTTTCTTCCATGGGATCCGGGATGCAGCGAGAGGCGCCGGCGTTTGCCGGTATGTCGGTGTCTCACTGTGTGACTGCTTCCGGGACAGAGAGGAAATGCTGTACCTGCGCATCGAGGGGGGACGTTTCATGACGAGAGTAAATACTAAGCTGTTGTGGATTGCAGGGATTGCGGTTGTTGTCTCCCTCGCTTCAATTTTCGTGATTCAGAAATTGTCCTCTTCACCGTCTTCACCTCCACCCGCACGGGAAGCGAAACCGGGCGATGCCGCCTCGAAAGATCGTTTCACCGAAACGGTTCCCATTGTCTTCCACGTGGAAAAATACCGGGAGATCCCTGTATCCGGAGAAGCATTCGACCCGAAGGTGTCGCCGGGCGGCGATCGCATCGTGTTCGTCGTGAAGGCAAAGAGTAAGACCGAAATATCCGTCGCTGAAATGACGGGAGGAAAAGTCTCCTCCCTGAATACCGGCATGGACGACTGTGCCGATCCGTCCTGGAACGCGGACGGCACGCAGATCGTCTTCGCCGGAACGAATAAGGGCGTATCCGACATCTATCTGTACGACCTGAAAGAGAGGAAGCTCGCGCAGGTCACCAACGATCCGCTCCGGAAGAAGTCCCGGCCCCGCTTTTCGCCCCATCGTTTCGACGGTCACTACCGGATCGCCTATGTCTCGGAGGAGAAGGGGAGGAAGGACATCTGGTGGGTGAGGCCATCGGGAAAGTTCGACTTTCCGATCACCGTCCCTCCAGAACGGATGGAGGAATATCGGAAATCAGCGTACTGGAAAGAAGTCGGCAGCGGTCTCGAACCTCCCCGGATCGTTACCAGGGGCGGCGATGCCCCGGAATGGTCTCCCAGCGGCAACCTCCTTCTGTACCGGACCGCCGGGGGCTACTCTATCCTTGCCTATAAATACGATACCTGGTGGGGGGACGCGAAGATTCCCGCGCCTGCCTCAGGCGGGATAGTTTCATGGTCCCCCAACCAGACCTCGTTCCTGGAATACGATTCCGCCAAGGGGAGGGCGACCCTTATCCCGCGGGATACCTTGTCGGGAAAAGAAGTACTTCCCGGCAGGGCTCTCTCTTCTCCGCCCGCCTTCTTCCCCGACGGCCGTGGTTTTGCCTTCACCTTTCGCGGGGGTAACCAGAGCGTGCTCGCCATCGAGCCGTACGACGACCCGATGGGGGATGTGGCGAACCTGTGGATGTATCCTTACAGCGCGCGCCAGAGGGAAAAACTGGCCGCAAACCAGCTGCTTTTTCTGCACGCCGGATACGACCAGATATACACCCTGTACGACACGGAGCTGTATTCGTGCGGCGCGGACACAGAGGTCGGCCGGCATGCGCGGCCCTACCTGGTTACCAGTGATGCCGTGCTTGAGACTTTTTACGCGGCTTTCTCCGCCCTGTATGCCTGCGTGGAGCGCGCTGAATTGGCGAACGCCCTGGAGGAGTTCGCGGCGCGGGGGGCCGAGGCGGCCCGTGCAAAGAAGGTGTCCGGGGACGTGGAGACACTGTTCATCACCGGGCTGGTCCTTCTCAGGCCCGAGGCGGCGCGCAACGCCTCCCCTGAGGCGCGCGCCGAGGCGGCCAGGGTGACGGCGGCTTCCGGCAAGCGCACGTCGCTTTTCGGCATGAAGATCGACTACGGCGATTTCTTCATCCGCGGCAAATACGAACGGGATCGGGACCTTCAGGGATACTTCCGGGCGCTCAAATGGTTCCAGGTGTTCACCTTCGACCTGAACGATGAAAAGGAGAGGAAATATGCCGCCGAGGTCCTCTCTGTTGCCTCTTCACCGCGGGTCCGGCCGTCCATGGAGAAGATATACGCACTCTATCGGGATATGGTCGGGGAGTCGCGCTACTATAATCCGCTGAACCTGAAGGATATCCCGCCGAACTCCGCGTTGCCGGCGGTCAGGCCGGGCCTGCCCTGGATCGGCATGCAGGGCGCTTTCCGCCTGCTCCCCTCCGTCTACACCCTTGATACCTATGTCTTCGACGAACTGATCACCCATCTCGGCCGTGCTGAGACCGTGGGCACGGCGGAAAATCCGAGGATGCTGCCGAAGGGTATGGACATCATGGCAGCGTTCGGTTCCCATGAGGCACGGAAGATCCTCCTGGAGGAATTGAAGCAGGGACGATACGCCAACTATGAAAAGAGGCTTGCAGAAGTTACGGCGACAGTCGGGCGGTTTCCCCGCTCCGCCTGGGATGCCAACCTCTACCAGAACTGGCTTGATGCCCTGGCAACCCTGGTCAGGGAGCCGCCTTCCGGTTCTCCGGCATTCACGAAGTCCTCGGCCTGGAAGCGCAAGCAGCTCAATACCGCCCTGGGAAGCTGGGTGAACCTGCGCTACGAGACCATTGCCGTGGTGGAACAGGCCGTTGCGGAGTGCGGCGAGGCCGGGTATGAGGTCCTTGATGTGGGCAGGCCCAGGGGATACGTGGAACCGAACCCGGAATTTTTCCGCGGGCTCGACAGTGCTTTTGCCGGGATTGCGACGCAGCTCGGGCGGGCGATCCGGAGCCCGGAACTGAGGAAGGGCGCGCTGGAGAAGGTCGGCGAATACCGGAAACATCTGAAGTCCCTGGAGACCATTGCCCGCAAGGAGCTGGACGGGCGACCCCTCAGCGATGGGGAATACGAAGAGATTCTCCTCATCGGCGGGACCATCGAACACTTCATGGTCCTCATGGGGAGCCTGAACAGCGCCCATGACGACCAGGCCATAAGGAACCCGGAGCCGATCCGGAAGATCGTGGACGTGCAGAAGGACCCGTTCAGCGGCAAACGGCTCTATGAAGCCCTCGGCTTCGCCAATGAGGTCAATGTCATCGTGCCCTATTTCGGGCGGCGCGCAATCGTCAAGGGACCGGTCTATTCCTATCACGAATTCACCTCCGCGGAAGCTCTGGACAGCGGAAAATGGCGAAAATCCGGGAACCGGCCGCCGCCGGACTGGATCCGCGGTTTCTATGAAGGGAAAAGCCCTGCGCCGCTCACTACCCTGAGTGATCTGGTTCCCGCGCGATGAGGATTGCGCTCCACCTTCTTCCGGCGCTCCTCCCGCTCATGGTGATCCTTCTGTCGCACGGGTCCGCCCGCGCCCTGGATATCAGGTTTTACGGGGACCTGCTGCTCGGAAGGGGCGTTGGAAAATTCGTTGCGCAAAAGGGTAAAGATCCGGTTCGTCAGGCCCTGGCGCCTTTCCTGGCGCCGGATGCCATCCATGTCGTAAACCTGGAGGGGGCCGCGGGAGATCTTTCCGGCTGCGCACTGGGAAAAGAGCTCTGCTTCGCGGCGAGCCCCGGCCTGTTTGACCTCCTGGATGGTTTCCACGTGGTCTCCCTGGAGAACAACCATTCCCTGGACCTTGGTCCGTCCGGCCTGCGAAAGACCGTGCGCCTGCTGAAAGGGAGGGATATCGTACCTCTGGCGGGCAAGGGGTTTTCCACCGTCATCGTCACCGAAAAAGGGAATATGGCCGTCGTGGCGGTCACCGATGTGCTCAACTCTCCCCGAGACCGCGCGCGCCTCGCCATGGCCGACTCGCCCGAGGTGCTGAAGGAGATCCGGCGGCTCAGAGAGAGATCGACGGTGGTGGCCGTGTACGTGCACTGGGGAAGGGAACTCCTGCCGGTGGCCACGGAGCGGATGCAGTCCCTGGCCCGGAACTATCTGGACGCGGGAGCGGATATCATCGTCGGGACCCACCCCCATGTGGCGGGAAACGTTTCCTGCGTTCAGGGAAAACCGGTGGTCTGGTCTCTGGGGAATTTCCTCTTCGACCAGAAATACCGGTCAACCAAGAAGGGGGCGATCCTCCAGTGCCGTATCGGGGAAGACGACAGGCTGCGGTGCGCCCTTTCCGGTCACGAAACGCCCATGGGCAGCTATCTCCCACATGCCTCCGCGGCGGATCCTTTCCGGGCGGAAAACGCGTCGCTGACCGCATGCGCGCCCGCCCTGACTCCAACCTGGACAGGTGTTTTTACCCGGGACAAACGTGAAAAACGGCTGTATCTGAAAAAGGATCCGGGTACAGCCGCCCTCTCCCGTATGGAGATGTACGATGTGAAATCCGGCAGGAGGGAGGCGCGGACTCCTCCCATGCCCATCCGGAAAGTGCAGTCCATCGACCTGAATGGTGACGGGATCCGCGAGATCATGCTGCTTCAGAACATCTACTCCCGCCTCGACAGGGAAATCGCCGCACGGGTGTACCTGTACAGCCTGGACGGAGGATTCCACGCGCTCTGGAGGGGAAGCGCCCTGAGCAGGCCGCTGCTCGACGCGGTTTTCGTCCGGGAAGGGAACGGGAAACCGTTCCTCATCGGCCTCCATTCAGCCGATTCGTTCCTTGCCAGGGATCGCCGCTGCAAGGGTCGCATCGTCATGAGCTACCGCTGGAACGGGTTCGGCTTCACCGGGAGGAAGGAACTGAAAGTGAAGGATTCCTGCGACGGCCTGTCCTATGACGGGAGAAAACTGAAGCTCCTGCAACGGGGAACAACAGAGAGGAGCTTCTCTTTTCGTGAATTGCTCTAGCGCGCTCTACCACCCGACATAGAGTACCCTGGCCCTTCCTCCCGGCACGCCCCTGCTTGGGAAAGGAGCGGTTGTATCTCCCCCCTACCCGAATTTCCCTGAAAACTTGATGCAGGTCAATGCCGTCATACCGTTACGCTGGTATAAAACTCTCCAAGAAAGAAAATCTGATAAAGCCGGGTACACTGGAAGCTGTTTTTTGTGATGAACTCTCCCGCCACTAAACAGCCGATGAAGCTGTTGTAGTGGGGGTTTCACGGTTCTTTGACTCATCTTCGACAGTTGTTTTTTAAATATACTTGTAGAACAAGCAGTTACAGGGC
>CAZFCG010000086.1:0-12554 GCA_964517595.1 uncultured Geobacter sp.
CAACATAAATCATTACTCCCTCATCGTACAAGGGTGGCCGAAGGCCGGGTGAGGGGGGAAGCAGCAAGTTATGGTCCGCTGTGAAGCCAATCTGAATAGATTACCGCCGAAGACTCCTGTAAAAGTATCGAAAAATACTCCCCATTCCTTGATGGTCATCTCAATCTTCCTTCACCCTGTACACCGTTCCATGGGCCTCGGTATCTTTCCGGTGTGCAGAGAGGTCGGCGACTACTACGTCGAGCTTAATTTCTACCCTGTCGAGTCTTGTCTCGACATTAACGAGCCTTTCCTCCATCCGGTCCATCCGTTCAACGAGCAGTTGCTGACCTTCCACCACCAGGTTCAGTTTGTGCTGAAGATCATCCCCCTGCACACCGATCCAGCGGTGAAAATCTTCTGACTGCTGTTCAAGCTTCTTGCAGAAGTCGTCGGACAACCTGGTGAACAGTTTTTCTATCCGTCCGAAATCTTTATCTTCCATGAAATAACCTCCTGCAAGAGGGACCGCCATAACGTACTCAAGCTCTTAAACTGCCTTGGAGAAACCTCTGGGACCAGGTTCGCCTTATTGCTGTTTTTCAAAGATGCATCGACTGACTTTACCCTTCTTCCTTCACCCTGTACACCGTTCCATGCGCCTCGGTATCTTTCCGGTGAGCAGACAGATCAGAAGCCAATATTGTTACTCGTTGATCTACTTTGCGAATTTCCTCTTTCAGTTCAACCTCAAGACGATCGATCCGCTCGACAAGTAACTGCTGACCCTCTACTACCAGGTTGAGCTTGTGCTGAAAATCATCGCCCTGGACACCGAGCCATCGTTGAAAATTATCCGACTGCTCATCCAGCTTTCCGCTAAAAGCCTCGCCTTGTTCTTCCAGCTTCCTGCCAAAAACCTCTCCTTGCTCGTCCAGTTTCCTGCTAAAAACCTCTCCTTGTTCGTCCAGCTTTCTGCTAAAAGCCTCGCCTTGTTCTTCCAGCTTTCCGCTAAAAGCCTCGCCTTGCTCTTCCAGTTTCCTGCCAAAAACCTCTCCTTGCTCTTCCAGCTTCCTGCTAAAAACCTCGCTTTGTTCATCCAGCTTCCTGCCAAAAACCTCGCCTTGTTCTTCCAGCTTCCTGCCAAAAACCTCTCCTTGCTCTTCCAGTTTCCTGCTAAAAACCTCTCCTTGCTCTTCCAGCTTCCTGCTAAAAGCCTCGCCTTGTTCTTCCAGCTTTCCGCTAAAAGCCTCTCCTTGCTCTTCCAGTTTCCTGCCGAAGGATTCACTTAGTTTTTCCAGCTTTCTGTCAAAAGCCTCTCCCTGTTCTTCCAGCTTTCTGCCAACATCATCGGACAACCTGGTGAACAAATTTTCAAGCAGTTCAAAGTCCTTGTCATCCATTTGACAACCTCCTAATCACGGGATTCTTGAGGTATGCCCAGCCTTTTCACCCGAACCAGATGCATTGCCGCGTCAATGGAGGCTTCGCAGGCCCGGTGCAGATTGAGAATGATAGAGTCCTGTCGGGTAAAGTACGTCTCCAGTTTTTCGTAGAGTGCGGAAAGTTCGCCCTGAATCACCTTCCAGACGATCTCCGAATCAACCCCGAAATACTCATGTATCAGAAGATTTCTGAAATCCTTGATATCCTGAGGATAGAGCGCATCGGTACGTTTAGACATAGATAATCTCTTTTTCCCCTCACCCCTGCCCCTCTCCCACCAGGGGAGAGGGGACTTCTTTGAGATTTGCAAGATGCTCGCCGGTCAGGCATTTTTCAAAATCAGGGATATGTCTCCGCATCCCGAAGCAAACCGCCTTGCGCGTCTTTTTTGGCCAGGATCGGCTCACCGGAGAGGGGCCAGTCGATGGCGAGGGACGGATCATTCCAGATAATGCTCCTCTCGTATTCAGGATACCAGTAATCCGTGGTCTTGTAGAGAAACTCGGCCACATCGGACAGCACCAGAAAGCCATGGGCAAATCCCTCGGGTATCCATAGCTGACGTTTATTTTCTTCAGACAGCGTAACTCCCTCCCATTTTCCGAATGTCGGCGAACTCCGGCGCAAATCAACCGCCACGTCAAAAACCTCTCCGACAGTGACCCGGACAAGCTTCCCCTGGGGATGCTGAATCTGGTAATGCAGGCCACGGAGAACATTTTTCGCGGAACGGGAATGGTTGTCCTGGACAAAGGTGGTATTCAGGCCGGTCTTTTCAGCCCACTGCCTCTGGTTGAAGCTCTCGAAAAAGAAGCCCCTTTCATCGCCGAACACCCTGGGTTCGATAATGAGGACATCTGGGATTGAGGTTGGAATTATATTCATTCATTACTCCGAAGATTTTTTTATAGTGAAAAGTGAAAGGTAAAAAGTGAAAAGTGAAATGCGAAAAGTGCGTGATGAGTGATTAGTGATGAGTGATGGGTAAAAAGCTTCAGGATTGAGGCTGGGCAATTTACTTGTCTCACTTTCTTCGCTTCTTGTTTTATCTTTTCACCTTTCACTTTTTACTTTTCACCTTTTACTTTTTACTTTTCACCTTTTACTTTTTTTCTTTTCACTTTTCACTTTTTCACTTTCTTCCAAATTCCTTCAAAACCCTCTCCAGGTATTCTCGATAGCCGGATCTGGGGGTTTCCGCTATTACCTTTTCGAACATGGCTTTGTCGATAAAGCCCTTCAGGTAGGCGATCTCTTCCAGGCAGGCAATTTTCAGTCCCTGGCGGGCCTCGAGCGTTCCAATGAAGTGGGACGCCTCAAGAAGGCTCGTGTGGGTGCCTGTGTCCAGCCAGGCGATGCCCCTCCCCAGCTTTTCCACCCTCAACTCACCCCGCTTCAGGTATTCGAGGTTTACATCTGTTATCTCAAGCTCTCCCCGGGCCGACGGCTTCAGGCTTCTGGTGATGTTTGTCACCTTGCCGTCGTACAGATAAAGACCGGGAACCGCGTAATTTGACCTGGGCGTCGACGGTTTTTCCTCAAGACTTAGGACCTTTCCCGACTTGTCAAATTCCACCACGCCGTATCTCTCGGGATCATGCACCGGATAGCCGAAGACCATGGCGCCGCCGGAAAAAGATTCCGTTATGCGATCCAGCCCCAGTTTGCCGTAGAAGATGTTGTCTCCAAGGATCAGGCAGACCGGGTCGCCGCCTATGAACTCGTCGCCGACAAGGAAGGCCTGGGCGATTCCCTTTGGTTCAGGCTGCACCCTATACCGCAGGGAAACGCCCCAACGACTTCCGTCTCCCAGCAGGTCCCGGAAGCGGGGTGTGTCCTGGGGCGTGGATATGATCAGGACATCGCGGATACCCGCAAGGAGCAGGGTGGCCAAGGGATAATATATCATGGGCTTGTCATAAACCGGCTGGAGCTGCTTGCTGGCCACCAGGGTAAGGGGATACAGCCTGCTCCCGGCCCCGCCGGCAAGGATGATCCCTTTGTTTATTCCTGTCATGTCTTTACCTCATCTGGATTTAGTCTTAAAAAAAGCAGTCTCACGCAAAGCCGCAAAGAACGCGAAGGAAAACCAAAAACTCGTCAAATGAGGCAACTCACTTGACCGGTGATACCAGCAACTTGTTCCTCGTCTATTTAGAATTTCTTTGCGTCTTTGCGTCTTTGCGTGATCAAATGCCTTTTCCAGGTTTAGTTTTTCGTTTACGCGCCCGGCTGGAAGTCGTTTTGCCTAGTTGCGCTACGTCATAAGCCCCCTCATCCGCCCCTGCGGGGCACCTTCTCCCCAAGGGAGAAGGGACATTTTTTCCAGCGTACAAGGGTGGCCGAAGGCCGGGTGAGGGGTTAAGACGGGATTTTAGCCATTGCTGCAATTAGCTAACCGGTCATTGCTGGCTTTAACTATCAAATTCGGCTTCAGGACCATCTTTACCTACAGCCTCCAGAACCTGATGCCCGCCTCGTCAACCTCATGACGGTCAAAGATTCCCTTGATGTCGATGAGGACATTGCCGCTCAACAGGGGCCGGTAGGCCTCCAGGGACATCTTCCGATACTGTTGATGCGCGACCGCGACCACAACGGCGGAAGCGGGCCTAAGCTCTTCAAGGGGGGTGAGCCGCAACCCGTACTCTCGCTCCACTTCCCGGGCGTCGGCGAGGGGGTCGTGGACCTGCACCACCAGACCGTAATCCTCAAGCTCCCTTATGATATCGATTACTTTGGAGTTTCTGATATCCGGGCAGTTCTCCTTGAAGGTCAGACCCAGGACCGTCACCACGGCGCCAAGAACACCGGCGCCGGAGAGGATGAGCTCCCTGATGGTCCGCTGGGCAGTGAACCTGCCCACCCCGTCGTTGATGCGGCGGCCCGCCAGGATTACCTGGGGAATGTATCCTATCTTCTCCGCCTTATGGGTAAGGTAGTAGGGATCTACGCCGATACAGTGGCCGCCCACCAGGCCCGGCCGGAAGGGCAGAAAGTTCCATTTTGTGCCTGCCGCCTCCAGCACATCCAGGGTGTCAATGCCGAGACGGTCAAAGATCAGGGCCAGTTCGTTCATGAGGGCGATGTTCAGGTCGCGCTGGGTGTTCTCGATCACCTTGGCGGCCTCGGCGGCCTTGATGCAGGCGGCCCTGTGCACGCCCGCCGTAACCACGGACTCGTAGACGGAGGCGACGATCTCCAGGGTATCCGGGTCTGAGCCCGATACAACCTTTCTGATCTTCGTGAAGGTATGCTCCCTGTCACCGGGATTGATCCGCTCCGGGCTGTAGCCAACGGTGAAGTCCCTGCCGAAGGTGAGCCCGGAGACCCGCTCCAGCGCCGGAACGCACTCCTCCTCGGTGACGCCGGGGTATACCGTGGATTCATACACCACGATATCACCCTTCTTGAGCGCTCGGCCCACCGTCTCCGATGCCAGGAGAAGGAGAGAAAGGTCGGGCCGGTTGGCATCGTCCACTGGCGTCGGCACCGCGACGATGTGAAAGTCCGCGCTACGAAGGTCTTCCACGGAATCGGTAAAAAGTACATCAGCCGAGGCCAATTCGCCGGGGGAAACCTCGCCGGTGCGGTCATGTCCCGCGCAAAGCTCCCGGATTCGTTCACGGTTACGGTCAAAGCCGATCACGCGGCCCGCCATGCCGAAGGCAACGGCGACCGGAAGGCCTACGTAGCCGAGGCCGGTTATTGATACTTTGCGGTTCACTGTTGGAACTCCCTTTAGGTGTTATGTAGTGAAAAGTGAAAAGTAAAAAGTAAAAAGTGAAAGGTGAAAAGTAAAAGGTGAAAAGTGAAAAGTGAAAAGTGAAAAGTGAAAAGTGAAAAGTTCAAAACTTATGCGTTTTAGTATGTTATAGATTTTTTTAGCCCGAATAGCATTTTTGAAATTTCCGTCAACTTTATCGACAGGTCTTCGTGACAACCTTCATCCAGATATCCAAGCATACGTGACAATTCCAACTGTGTATCTAATTCACTTATTGAGCCTTGGGCAATGTTAAGAAACTGCTTGAATTCTTTTGCACCTTTTCTCGCTGCGCCTTCTGCGAGATTACTGGGAATAGACACTGCCGCCCTTCGCATTTGTGAAATCAATCCATATTCTTCAGCTCTTGGAAATGCAGACGTGACCTTATAAACTATACCTGCCAGTTCCATGGATTTCTGCCAAACAACAAGTTTTCTGTGTGGTCGGCAATCCATCATTTCCCTTTTCCCTTTTCCCTTTTCACTTTTCACCTTTTACTTTTTACTTTTCACTTTTCACTTTTTACTTTTTACTTTTTACTTTTCACCCTTCCGCCCTCTTTTCCCTCTGAGCCAGTTCCATATCCGCATCAGTCATCATGGCCACCAGACCGTCAAGGTCTGTCTTTGGCGACCAGCCCAGCGCTGTGCGGGCCCTGGTGGCGTCGCCCAGGAGCAGGTCAACCTCGGCGGGGCGGAAATATTTGGGGTCCACCTCTATGACAACCCTTCCGGTGTTTGTGTCGATGCCTTTTTCGTGGATACCGGCGCCCCTCCACTCTATGGGCATGTCGAGGCGGGCAAATACCTTTTCCGCGAATTCCCGCACGGAGCGGGTTTCTCCGGTTGCCACCACATAATCGTCCGGTTCCGGTTGCTGGAGCATGAGCCACATGGCCTCCACATAGTCCCCGGCGAAACCCCAGTCGCGCCGGGCGTCCAGGTTGCCCAGGTAAAGGCGGGGCTGCAAACCCAGCTTGATCCTGGCGGCGGCGCGGGTAATCTTGCGCGTGACGAAGGTCTCCCCCCTGCGGGGTGATTCGTGGTTGAAGAGGATACCGTTGCAGGCGAAAATCCCGTAGCTCTCCCGGTAGTTTACAGTGATGTAATAGGCGTAGGCCTTGGCGCAGGCGTATGGGGAGCGCGGGTGGAACGGGGTGGTCTCGCGCTGTGGGGTCTCCAGGACCCTGCCGTAGAGTTCAGAGGAGGAGGCCTGGTAGAATCTCGTCTCAAGCCCTGTCTCGCGGATTCCCTCGAGGAGGCGCACCGCGCCCAGGGCGTCCACCTCTCCGGTGTATTCGGGGATATCGAAGGAGACCTTGACGTGGCTCTGGGCGCCCAGGTTGTAGATCTCGTCAGGCCTCACGTCCCGCAGCACCTTGTTAAGGGAGCTGGCGTCGTTGAGGTCGCCGTAGTGGAGGAACATGCGGACGCCCATCTCGTGGGGATCCTGGTATATGTGGTTGATCCTGCCGGTATTGAAGGAGGAAGAACGGCGGATGATGCCGTGCACTTCATATCCCTTGTCCAGGAGGAGTTCCGTCAGATAGGATCCGTCCTGGCCCGTGATGCCGGTGACAAGGGCCTTTTTCATGACTTTTCGCCTCTCTTCCGCATGCGGCTTTTGAAGTGTTCCCACCTCGGCGCCAGTCTTTCCGCCAGGCGGCTCGCCCCGGACATTTCCATGATCTGACGCCAGCGTCCCTTGTCTTCTTCGGGCATCTTGTCCGCGTACTCACGGACAAAGGCATAGAATACGCTTAGGAAAAAGGCCGTGAAGGTGGCGAAAATCACTATCAGGGAACGCTTCGGTTTGCTCTTTTTTTCCGGAACCTTGGCGGACTGTATCACCTGGAATGGGGTCACATCCTTGGTCTCGTTGATCTTGGCCAGCTCGTACTGTTTTGTCAGGAGTTCGACGATGGATTCCTGGATCTTGAACTCGCGCATCAAGCGGATATATTCACGGCCCAGGTCCGGTACGGAGCCGATGTATGGCAGGGAGCCTCCACCCTCTCCCTCCATACGCTCTATCTGGGCCTTCAGATTTTCGATGGAGGTACGGGCGTTTTTGACCTCCTGGCTGTTGTCGGTAAACTGGCGGCGCAGGGTGGCAAGCTGCACCTCCTGAAGGGCCAGCTGGGCCTGAAGCTGGGCGACTCCGCCGATGGTAGCCTTTGCCTGCTCCGGGACATCCAGTGCCTTGTTTTTGCTCTGGAAGACCTTCATGGCATCCTCAGCCCGCGACAGATCGGCCTTGGCGCTGCTGAGGCGATGTTCCAGGAAAAGACGGTTCTGACCAGCGCCGGTGATGTTGAGGCGTATGGCCAGATTGCCCAGTTCCCGGACGTAGGAGTCCGCAAGGGCGGCCGCCCACCTGGGATCGCGATCACTGGCGCTTATGGTTATGACGCCGTCCTTCTTGCCAACTGATGTCTCAACACTGGCATCGAGCATTCTGTACAGATCAACCCGGTACTCTTTCTCGAAGCGTTTCATTAGACCCAGCTTGTCGATAACGGGATCCTTGACCGCCTCGCTCGTGAGCATGGTGACATAAAGATCTTCCACTGTCTTGCCGCCCAGTGAACCGCCCGCGAGGCTGGCCCGACCGCCCAGTTGAGCCATCATGGCGCTCGCCAGTCCCTTGTCATCCTGTGAAGGGTAGATGAGGGCCTTGGAGGTATAGATATTCTGAAGCAAGAGGGAATAGATAACCGACAGGAGAGCAACGGCCGTGGTAAAGAGGAGGATCATCCTCTTGCGCTTCACCACCACGAGAAGGAGTTCAAGAAGATTTATTTCCTCTCCTGCTTCCTGAGTCTGGGGAATGGAATCGGTATTGGCGTTGTTGGTCATACTTGCTCCGGCTCCTTTATTTCAACCCGATGAATATGGTACCCGCGGTAAGGGCGATCTGGGAGATAATGGTGGTGATGTCCTTGATGGTTCGGAGCCATGCGGTCTTTTCCAGTTGCTTGGGCACCACGATGGTGTCACCCGGCTGGGGCTGCATGGAGTAGAAGCCCCCGAATGACCATTTCTTTCCCTCCGCGTCCCAGTGGATGCCGAACGACGACTGCTGGCGGCTGGTAACCGAACCGTTCGCCTTGACCAGGTATATCTCGCCCTCTTCCGCGTTTCCCGTGGGCCCGCCCGCCTCTTTCAGGTAGTATTCCAGATCCTTGCCGGGCAGGTGGAGGATTGCGGTCTGGTTGTAGACCTCGCCTATTACGCTGACCGCGCCGATGGACTGGGGAACAGTCAGGGCGTCGCCGCCCATGAGCTCCAGGTCGTAAGGCGTTTCCCGAAGGGACTCAACAGGCCCCAGGACGATGTTCAGCCTCCCCTCGGCCTTGAGCTGCTTCAGCTTCTCCAGGCTCGCCCTCACACCCTCCAGCGAGGCCTTCGTCGTCTTCAGTTCCTCTTCGGAAGCGGCCGTTGAGGCCAGCTCCTGCATCTTGGCGGCCACGTCCTGCTCCGTCCGGGTGATGAATTCGTCCATGCGCTGCTGCTGCAACTGGCGGATCGGCGCCCGGGTAAATTTGGCGCCGTACAGGTAGGCCTTGGGGGTATAGCCGCCGGCCCTGGCGAGAACGGAGCTGAGGCGTTCGCCCTTGAATATGGGGTACACACCCGGAAACATCACCTCTCCGGAGAGGGTGACGTAACGATCCGTCTCCTCGACCCAGTTGGGGATGCGGCGAATCTGGACCGTGTCGTAGGGTTCCAGCAGGATGTTGTGTTCCGGATTGCCCGACAGGGCCTCCTTCAGGTTCACGTTGATGGGCCGGGAAGTGACCTCGGTTCCCGAGATGGAGAGCCTGCTTATCTCCACGTTTTCCAGATAAGCGGTGTTTTTCACGTTGCCCGCGTCGTAGATCAGGTCCCGAAGGCGCATCTTGTCCAGCAGCCTGTATTCACCCGGCTTTCTCACATCGCCCGAAATGCGCACCACCGGCTTTTCTTCCATCTCCCACCGTGAATAGACCCGCAAGCGGTCAAATTCCTTCAGCTCCACATTGTGCCCGGCATCCCCGCTCAGGGCCTTTCCCAGGTCAATTGAAAACTTTTCCGGATGGTAGTCGGGGGGGAGGAGCCTGGTGATGACCGCGACATCCTTGTATGTCTCCGGAAGGATATCGTCCTTTCCGAAAAGGTCCTTTACGCGCATGCCTTTCTTGTATGCGTAGTCGCCCGGACGAAGGATGTAGCCCTCCAGCCTGACCTGGTCACGCAAGGTGGTATCGATCTGAAAAACGCGGACCATATCGAAGTTGTCGATCTTGATGGCCCCGGTGATGTCAAGGAAGTTCTTCGTGGAACCATGGGGGTCCACGTTGAAATCGTTGACCAGTTTCTTGTCGTGGGCCTTTACCCGGACCACCTGGATACGCTGGAGCGAGCCGGTGGGGTTGATTCCTCCCGCCAGGGCCAGCAGCTCGGTCAGGGTATTTTCATGACGGAGCTCGAATATGGCGGGACGACGCACATTTCCGGCGATACCGGCGACCCGGCGGATAACCGGGACATATATGGTATCCCCCGGAAGCAGCCTCACATCGCAGCTTTTGTCTCCCTTGAGAAAGAAATGGTAGAGATCGACCTCCACCGGCGCATGTCCCTGCCTGCGGACCGTGATCGTCCTGAGACTGCCGTTTTTGGTAGGGCCTCCGGCCGCGCTGAGGGCATTGATAACCGTGGAAAGGGAGCTGACATTGTACCCGCCCGGAGAATTTACTTCACCGACAACATAGATTTTCATCAGGCGCAGCTTTCCCATGTTCACGTTCAACTGGAAGTCCTTCAGCTCCTTGGAAAGGTGTGAACGGAAGAGTTCCTGAAGCTTTGAAAAGGGAACTCCCCAGACCCTGACGGAGCCTCCCCTGGGAAGGTAGACCTCACCGCTCCGGTTCACCTCCAGATCGTAGACGCCCGAGGCGCTTCCCCACAGTTGAAGGGAGATATGGTCTCCCGGCCCCACCAGATAATCTCCGGATACTGGGACATCCGTCTGGGGAGAGAAGCCGGTGGTCTCGGGCCTGAAAAAATTATAGCCAAACTGGGCCAGCTCTCCGGCGGCAAAAGGCTGGGGCTTGGGTGTCGCATCCGCTTCCCGTGAATCGGACATCTCCTTTTCAATCTTCGATTTTTCAAAATATTCCGGAGACCTCGCCTTTTCCGTATCCGCCGACTTGCAGTATCTTTCATATCTGGACTTTTCAAGGCCGGTCAGCTTTGCATATTCATCAAACCTCACCTTTTCCAGCTCCGACATCCTCGTGTATTCTGAAAGCCTGTCCTTGTCAAAGGAAGACATGGCAGACAGCCTGGCGAAATTTGCTTTATCCTGTTCGGTCAATTCGCAGTACGACGCCAGTTTCGTCTTCTCGATGTCCGACATTTCACGGTATTCCGCAAGCCTTGCCTTTTCAAAATCGGAAAGGCCCATCGTTTTCTGAATGGCTTCCGTTCCCGGGACTACATAGGAGGGGGTCAATGCCTCTTGGGCGGCCGGGGCGGATGCAGCTGGAGGCAGAACCTGCTGGGCTCCCGGAATGGGAAAAAAATTCCCGGCGGCCGACTTTACGCCGGAATCAGCAGGGGTTGCATTCATCAAGGCCTTTGCCTCTTCCGGGGTAAGGGCCAAAGATGGGGCCGACATGAAGGAAAACATCAGCAAGGCGGTAAAAGAGCAGAAAAAGGTGGCTATTAATCGCGGCATGACAAACCTCAAAAAAACCATGGATTGACCTAAAATCAGCAGTGTCCGGTTAGGTAATTGCACAGGCCCTAAAACCCTGCCTTAACCCCTCACCCGGCCTTTGGCCACCCTCTCCCGCTGGGAGAGGGATTGGTCAGTATCCCTTATCCCTGAGGGAGAAGGCGCCCCGAAGGGGCGGATGAGGGGGATCTTGACGTACTGCAAAAAGCTAACCGGACATTGCTGACCTAAAATGGATAAATGCAAAAAACCCTGTAAACGGGTAAAGACAGGGTAATGGAGGAATCTGTTTAGCACAAAGGGAAAAGGGGCGTCAATATTCTGGGAGTTTTATTTAATAAATTCAATTATATCTCCGTCTGGATTCGGGTCGTAGGATTTATCTCGAAAAAGGGGGTTTTCCTGTCATCGGGGCAAAAAAACATCCCCAACATACCGGCATGGAGAAACGGGCAGCCTGAACCGCTGCGGAAAGAAAGGCGGGACACGAAGTATCCAGCGGGAAATGTCCGCTTGTATTCTCAATAAAAATTCCCATGTAAAATGAGAGATTTATATAGCACAAGAGATGCTTCGGGGCAAGTCGCAAAAACGACGGCTTTTCTTGAACCTTTCAGGAAAAGGGTTTAGCATGTGCCGGGCCGCCGGTCTGAAGCCGGATTTGCACAAAAAGGAGTGTACTTGATGATCCTGAAACAAACGATAGGCCCCGATCAGGCGGGACTGAGGCTTGATGAAGCAACCGCCATCCTCTTCCCCGAACTGTCCAGGACCCGAATCCGCCGCATCATCGACCTGGGAGGGTGCGCCGTCAACGAGACCATGTCGCGGGTTGCCTCGCGCCAGGTCCGCGAGGGAGACCGTATCACCCTGGGGGTCATGGAGCCGGGGCGTTTTCAGGATCTGGTCTTTACCGGCGAGGACATTATCCATGAAGACAACGACCTGCTGGCGGTCCGCAAGCCGGCGGGTTTCAATTCCCAGCGGACACCGTACCAGTTGAAAGGGACGGTCGAACATGCGGTCGGCGTGTATATGAAGGAAAAGGGTATAAATGAGCCGGTTCGCATCGTGCACCGCCTGGATCGGGGGACCTCCGGGGTGATGCTCTTTCCGAAAAACCGCGTCACCGCCGCCCGCCTGTCGGCGCTCCTGAAGGAAGGCCTGGTGGAAAAGCGCTACCTTGCCCTGGTGTCAGGCGAACCGGGGTCAGGGGGGTGGGTTGTGGACAAGCCCATCGCCAAGATCGCCCCGGCCCGCTATGGGGTGGCGACGCCGGGAAAAGAGGCCAGGACGGAATTCCGGGTACTGCGGGCTGAAAGAGGGGTCGCCCTGGTGGAGGGCCGCCCTCTGACGGGAAGGACCCATCAGGTGAGGGTGCATCTGGCGTTTTCGAAACTCCCCATTGTGGGAGATTCCACCTATGGAGGGGAAAAAGCGCAACGGCTGATGCTCCACTGCCGATCCATGGCGTTCGAGGGAGGCACGGGGAAGCTCATCCACGTCAGCGCGAATCCCGACCCGGTGTTTCTGGAGGTCTGCCGCGCTTTCGGGCTTGAAGCGGAGGAACTGTTTTAAGGAACTCGGAACAAACAAATATACCGTTTTACATCTCATCTTCAGACCATCTTTGCCG
>CAZFCG010000087.1:0-12143 GCA_964517595.1 uncultured Geobacter sp.
CCCGTTGCCGCCGGCATGGCCACCCTTCCCGGAGAGTATCGCTGGAGCAGTGCCGACGCCCATCTTGCCGGCAAAGACGATCAACTCGTAAAGGTCAAACCGCTGTTGGACATGGTAAATGACTGGCAGAGTTTTCTGACTTTGACGGATGAAGAGGAGCTAGCCTTGCTGAAGAAGCACGAACGCAGCGGCCGACCACTTGGGGAAGTATCGTTTATAGAGCGTTTGGAGGAAGAGTTGGAGCGATTGCTCCGACCGGCGAAGAGGGGCCCGAAACCAAAGACAAGGTAGTTAAATATACTGTGACCAGAATTCTCCTGTCGCCGGAATTCTCCAACATCAGGCGGCTGGTCCCTGAGGCATTGCGCTACTACAAGGGTAAACGATCGGGCTGCCGATTCCGACAGCCTTCTTCGGCCAGATCAGAAGACTTTCAGGAGAGCGCCCGGGTTTTGACTCCTGACGTATTCCATCAGCTCGTCAAGCTCGTGGATGTGCTCCGAACACTTCAGCTTCCCCCCTGCGTGCACCATGGTCACGAAGCTTCCGCCGACAGTGCGCTTGAAGCCGAGTATCTGGTCCGGAGCGATTTTCACGCTGCGGACCAGCGTCGCCCACTCGATGCTCCCGTCCTCATGAACGGTAACCCGGTCAACCGTACGGAGCAGGTCTTGCAGCGACCATACTATGGGAATCGACAGAACACCGAGAATACTGGCGGATTGACCGAATCTTACAATGATGGCGAACGGGACAGACGCCATGATAACCAGGATAAACGGCATCATGATTCTCGCGAGTTCCGGTGCTTGCGGCTTGTAAATTTTCATTCGGCCCCCTCTGGTTGTAGTGGTCAAGTAAAATCGGACTGTCAGTTAAGGTAATTCGGGACACTCCCCGCATTTCCACATTTAATCTATGGAAATCTAGCAAAAACTGGTGAGTGCCCCTAGTTTTTCCTGCGCTGCATCGGCCTGCTTGCTGGCCCTGACTGGCTTCGCAGCTCTGTTCACGGCGGGGAGAATGTCAATAAAAATCCTGATATTGGTTAAGCAACAACAAAAATTTCTGCAACAATCTCGTCTTGAATCCGCTTTTTCTTGTCTGGATCAAAAGAGTCCTTCGCAAGTCCAAGGGACATTTAATTTCTACCAGCCAGCCATGTTCCAGTTCTCGCCTGACAGCGATTCTCGAAAGGCATCCCACTCCCAATCCCGCTTCTACTGCTTTTTTTATGGCTTCAGTGTGCCCCAACTCCAGAGAGATTGAAAACTCTATGTTTCCCATGGCCATTGCAGCCTCAAACACCTCTCTCGTTCCGGAACCCATTTCACGCATGATCCATGGGGCACTCTGCAGCATATCCGCTGTGACCGATTTATCAACTACCCAGGGGTGAGATTTACCGACCACCACGACAAGCTCATCGTTTTTCCAGGCAGCAGTGTCGAGAACGCTAGAATGCGGAATCCCCTCTATCACCCCAACATCAAGGTCACCATTTTCCAAGGCATTTTCAATCTGCTGAGCATTCCCGATGGTCAGCAACACCTTTGCCTTGGGGTATTCCCGTGAAAATTCGGCAACAATGTCGGGAAGGATGTAGTTGCCAATGGTAGTACTTGCCCCGACGTTTAGAGTTCCCCTCGGCTCACCAACGGAGTCATCCAGGAACTGCTCAATCTCTTTTACTCTTCTAATCACTTCTTCTGCTTCAGGCAGTATTCTCCGACCACGGTCATTGAGAAGAAGGCGCTTCCCATGCCTTTCAAAGAGGGGAGCTCCCGCTAATCGTTCCAGCTCGGAAATTGACATGCTGACCGCCGACTGCGTTATGAAGAGCTGGCTACTTGCCTGCGTGACGTGCTCGCATTTTGCTACTTTCTCAAAGATTTCCAACTGCCGCAGGGTTATCGCCATAGATCACCTTATAAGATATATTGAACATAATAATTAATATTACTCATTTTTTATTATATGCAAAATGACGTATGATGCAATTGACTTTTGAGAGAGGAGCGCATCATGAACGTCAACAAGCTACGCAAGATGCTGTTCGTTATCCTTTTGGTACTATGCACCACCCCATGGGTCGGGACTGCTGGGGCTTTGGTTATGGGAATATTCCTCAGCCTTGCCTTGGGGAATCCTTGGCCGCAGAAGACCGCGCATTACAGCAAACTGCTCCTGCAGTTCTCGGTCGTTGGACTTGGTTTCGGGCTAAGCCTTGGCGAGGTCATTCAAACTGGGAAGAACTCCATTTGGTACACCGTCATTGGCATCGCTTGTACCCTGCTCCTTGGGTATATTCTCGGCAAAGCGTTCCGGACTGACAAGAACACGTCTGCCCTTATTTCGTTCGGTACGGCAATCTGTGGCGGCAGTGCCATCGCAGCCATGGCACCAGTACTGAAGGCGAAAAATGAAGAAACAGCCGTCGCCCTGGCAACGGTCTTTACCCTGAACTCTGTAGCCCTACTGCTGTTTCCGTTAATAGGGCACTTGCTACAGCTTGATCAGAATACGTTTGGTATCTGGTCGGGACTTGCCATTCATGACACCAGCAGCGTCGTTGGCGCAACATCGGCATATGGCGCACTTGCATTGAATATCGGAACTACCGTCAAGCTCACCAGAGCCGTATGGATAGCACCGGTAGTAATGGCAGTATCTCTGATCAAGGGGGGGGAACAGAAGGCCAAGATTCCCCTGTTCATCGTTGGATTCATGGTGGCGGCAACCGTCAGGACCTTGCTGCCAGCGTATGGGCATTACTGGGGAGGATTGGCTGCCATTGCTAAACAATGCCTTGTCGTTACCCTTTTCATGGTTGGCGCGGGGTTGAGCAGGGAAGTGTTAAGAAAAGTCGGGATAAGGCCACTGTTTCAAGCTGTTATCTTATGGGTGCTGGTGAGCGCACTTACTCTCGTTGCTCTGTACGTATTAGGCTTGGCATGAACAAGAAGCACGGGCCAGTCCTGACCTGATGACTGCAATCTATGCGGCAGAAACTTTGTATTATGCCGCATAGATTGTGCATCGATGTCATCGCCGATGAAGAATGAACCCACCCACCACCGATAAACGGACCCATCAGGTCACCCAGAACCACTTATCACCATCATGACTTTTGTCCTCACGGCGCCGAAACCTGGAACATGGCGCTTTCCTCTCCGTTCGGATTGATGACCTGCACATTGAAACTCTTGATCTCACTGTCGTATGGATGCCTTTCATAGATTATATTTGTACAATCAACATATCTGACCCTCTCGCGGTCAAACGGGTTTGCCGAAGAGGCGGTCATGGATTTCCCGTCGACAACCACCGTAGAATTGCTCTTAAAGTTCTTTCCCTCAATAATCAGGTTGTAGTAATTCACAGGGGAAATTAGGGACACTCCCCGGTTTATGATGTTTAAATACGGAAAGTGTCCCGGATTATTCATTCCCGGATTATTCCGGATTATTCGGATTATTCCCAGATGGATTGAGCCGGACGACCTGCGGAATCTCGGAACCGCGCTGGTTTTAAGTATCCGTGATTATTGTGATTACTCTTTTACGCCTGTAGGATCCATACGTGAGTCGGTAGAATCTGCCGGTAACAGAAAGCTGGAATATCCTGAACTCCATCCGCCACACGCTGCGGATGAAGCAGAGCAATGACTGGAACAGCGGCGGGCGCAGCCCCTGGCGTAAGACGTTGACCGGCTGGAGGGTCTTGCAACAGGATAGTGTTGCGGGAATACCCTGCTGACGGCGCAAATCTATGCGGTCCCTACCGTCGGATGGAGTTCCGTCAGGCGCTGTTGGATTATGTGCGCGAGGTCAGGATTGACGGCGACAAAGAAAACACAATCACCACCTTTTTCATGTGTATTTTCGATGACGGCAGGGATTGCTTTCCGCAACAGATTTTCCATGTCCAGCGTTGGAATCGTGAGGCCGCCGGAGTAGCCGAAGGTTCCCCAGATGACGACAAATTCGTAACCGGATTCTTCCCACGCCTTGATTCCGACGCCGTAGGCACGATCCCGGAATTCCGAATCCGCCGGTGTGGCAGTGCGGAGTTGCTCCAACAGTTCCAGACCTTGCGCCGAGCGGTCGATAATGAACGCATAATGTTCCGAACGGCCGGCGACAAAGCTGTACAGTGTTTTCGATAGTTCCTTCGGTTCTCGCATCGTTCCCCCGGCGGCAATGGCGGCACTGTAACGACACTATCCCATCTGCATCATTCCGAGGCCTTTCTCCTGTCCCGTGATGAAGTGGTGGATGTCGAAATCGGTTGCAAGCTTCATGATATCGGCATGTGTTTCGTTCCGCAAGAGCTAGTGTCTGAATCGGTGAAACTGACTGGAAAACGGCCGAAGCTGGTCGGGAAAACCCCGGGGGCGCTCAGGGCGCCATTCGGAAGTGTCCCTCGTATTTACCGTTCATTAGCAACTCTGTGTCCGTCTCGATGCGGAAAACGATGATTTTATCTGTAGAGATCGAGACCAGTGTAGTAAACTTCTTCCATGGGCGCATGGATTGAACCTGTGAGCGATGAGACCACAAAGGTTACGGTTATCACCAAGCGCAAAATGCCGCTGGACTTTGTGACAACCCTGACAGAAGGGACATTCCACACTCGCTTCGAACAGGCTGTGGAGATCGTGAAAAGCGGACAGCCGCTTCCGGCAACACCGCCGGACTGGAATCGGTAAGTGCAGTAAGGGACTCGGAACAAACAAATATACCGTTTTACATCTCATCTTCAGACCATCTTTGCCGCCCCTTCAATCACAAAATCCTCGACGTAGCCCTGCTACGCCTGCGGCTTTTCTCAATCAGGAACGACAAATCCGGCCCGAAGCCGAGCGTAAAACCTGGTATATCAGCTTCTTCCGAGTCCCTAAGGTGATCTGGTTGAAGAGTGATTCTGCTTGCTTGGCAGGAAACGAGTATCCATGTGAGATCCCGAACTCCGGGAATTTGACTGGATTGAACGTCGTACAGTTTCCGGAAAGGAGTTGAGATGGGTTTCATCCTTGCCCTCGATCAGGGGACCACAAGTTCACGAGCCCTTGTTTTCGACCACGAAGGAAACGTGCGGAGCTGTGCCCAAAAGGAATTCCGCCAGATCTTTCCCCGGCCCGGCTGGGTGGAGCACGACGGTAACGAGATATGGGCATCCCAGCTGGGCGTGGCCATGGAGGCTGTCGCCGGCGCGGGACTGCACGCCGCGGATATTGCCGCCATCGGCATCACCAACCAGCGGGAAACCACCCTGGTATGGGATCGGGGGACCGGCAGGCCCATCTGCAACGCCATTGTCTGGCAGGATCGCCGCACGGCTGGGGAGTGCGAGCAGATGAAGGCGGCCGGGCTGGAGCCGCTTTTCCGGGAACGGACAGGCCTGGTGCTGGATCCGTATTTCTCAGGCGCCAAACTCGCCTGGATTCTTGACACCGTTCCCGGGGCGCGGGGCAGGGCTGAACGAGGAGAGCTGGCCTTCGGTACGGTGGATTCCTGGGTGGTGTGGAACCTGACCGGGGGTGAGCGGCACGTGACCGACGCAAGCAACGCCTCCCGCACCCTGTTGTACAACATCCACCGGGGGGAGTGGGATTCCGACCTGCTGAACATCTTCAGGATACCCGCGGCGCTTCTGCCCGAGATCGTTCCCTCCAGCCGGGTGTGCGGCCGGACGGAGGCCGGCCTTTTCGCCTCCCGCGTGCCCATCGCCGGGATCGCCGGGGATCAGCAGGCAGCGCTCTTCGGCCAGGTCTGCGACCGGCCGGGGATGGTCAAGAATACCTATGGCACGGGATGCTTCATGCTCATGCATACCGGCGAACGAGCGGTCACATCGAAGCGCAATCTGCTGACCACCGTGGCCTGCCTGATCAACGGTCGGACCGAATACGCGCTGGAAGGGAGCGTTTTCGTAGCGGGCGCGGCGGTGCAGTGGCTCAGGGACGGGCTCGGCATCATCCGCACCTCCGGGGAAGTGGAGGCGCTGGCCGCTTCCGTCCCCGACAACGGCGGCGTATACCTCGTCCCGGCCTTTGCCGGTCTTGGAGCGCCCCACTGGGATCCCTACGCCAGGGGCGCCCTGTTCGGCCTGACCCGCGGTTCAACCGCCGGTCATATCGCCCGCGCGGTATTGGAGAGTATCGCCTTTCAGACTGCCGACCTCCTGGCTGCCATGGAGGAAGACACGAACACGGCCCTCCCTGAACTCCGGGTTGATGGAGGCGCCACTTCAAACAATCTGCTCATGCAGTTCCAGGCCGATCTGCTCGGAGTTCCCGTGGTGCGGCCGAAGGAAACAGAGACGACTGCGCTGGGAGCTGCTTTCCTGGCCGGTCTGGCCGTGGGATTCTGGCGTGATCGCTCGGAAATCGGCGGTATCCGGCAGAGTGAACGTACATTCATCCCGTCCATGGACCGCGCGCGAGCCGATGAAATGCGCAGCCGGTGGAGCAGGGCGCTTGAGCGCGCCAAGGGGTGGGAGCGGCCGGTATGAACGGGCTTCCGGTGTGCGCGGCGATAGCTCGGCAGGGGGGCGTTGAGATCAATCAGGTAACGGTCACCTCTGTCCGGTCTTCGTCCCTGCCGGGTCTGCCCGTTCATCAACGGAGGTGACGGCAATGATGAAAAGAATGCTGTTCGCTGCGGTGATCGTGCTGGCGACGTTCTCCTTTGCTCAGGCGGACGATCCGTACCGGGCGCAGCGCCGGGAGATGGTTGAAAAGCAGATCAGGGGGAGGGGTGTCCGGGACGCGCGGGTGCTGGCGGCTATGGAAAAGGCGCCCAGGCACCTCCTGCTGGACAGGTCCCTCCGGTCCCGGGCCTATGCCGACCACCCCCTTCCCATCGGCGAGGGTCAGACCATTTCCCAGCCTTACGTAGTGGCCCTGATGACCGAGGCGCTGAAGCTTTCACCCTCCGACCGTGTGCTGGAGATCGGCACGGGATCCGGCTACCAGGCGGCTGTTCTGTCGGAGATCGTCAGGGAGGTATACACCGTGGAAATCCGGAAAGGCCTTGCGGACCGCGCCGCCAGAGGGCTGAAGGAGCTGGGCTGCCGGAATGTACAGGTGCGCTATGCCGACGGCTACTTCGGATGGAAGGAGCATGCTCCGTTTGACGCCATCATCATCACGGCGGCAGTGAACCATATCCCTCCTCCTCTCCTGAAACAGCTGAAGGAGGGAGGAAGGCTTATCCTTCCCCTCGGAAGCACGGTTTTCTACCAGACCCTGACCCTGGTCACAAAGAAGAAAGGGGGGGAGCTGTCCGTGGAACAGAAGGGAGAGGTCGCCTTCGTCCCCATGACCGGAGAGGCCCGCACGAGATGACGTCCGAATGGCTCACTCCTGAGCCGATGAGAGGATGAGAAAGGCGAGGAAGTAGGCGGCCGCGGCGAAGTACGCAACCATTACGAAACCTGTCGTCAGGGCCAGCATGATTGCCGTGACCGGGGCCAGCACCGACAAGAAACCGTTGATTGCCCAGGCCCACGGGATAAGGGAAGTGTCCCTTTCCCCGAGAAGCCTCATGCCGACCGGGAAAGGGATTCCCATGGGTACGCCGAGGGGGAGGAGGGCGATGAATACAGCGGCGAAGCGAAGCGGCGGAGCAAGTGTTGTCAGGAGTATCGGGGCCTTGGGAATCAGAAGACCGTAGAGGAGTAAGAAGAGGGCGATGACCGCCGGCGTGAATGGACGCCGCACTACGGCGTACCGCTGGCTGAGGAGGCTCCCTGCCCCGGAGCCGGTCAGGAGGGACGCGAGGACCGCGGACAGCGCATGGGTGGCGTTTCCCAAGGGGAGGATGAGCTTCTGGATAAGAAATATCTCCGCGAACATGAAGCCGATGCCGATGAGGGCGAAGTATGGAAGGAGCCGCCGGCCCCGAGGGGCTTTGCCGACGGATCGGCCGGTAACCGACGATCCGGACCCCGATGCTCCGGAGGCCCTCCGCTCGCGGCCGCGGGACCATGCAATGGCGGGGACGAGGATAAGGAGGGAGCTCAGCGCCGATGCCTGTAGGAGAATCGCGGGAAACAGGTACCCTTCTTCCAGGAAGAACTGCCATTTTCTCCCCATGACCCGGTATGTCTCACGGATGTTTCCGAGCCGGAGAAAGTGATTGAAGAAGGGCGCATCGTCGCGCGCCGGTCTGATGTCGAAAAGATACCGGTCCATGAACACCGTGCGCCTCCCTGGTGAAAGTACGGCGGCGCATGCCCGGTAGTAGTCGTCGGAAGGCAGCCTGACGTAAACGTTGCTCTCCTCCGGAGCGAGACCCGGCAGGGAGACGATATCGAACCAGCGTTCCCGTGCGAAGCGACGAATCCTCCGCACCTCGGTCCCGCTCAGCGGGGAGCGTTTCACCAGGATGGACAGGCTCCCCCAACTCCTCACCACCGCCATGTGGCGGCTCGCATCCCGTACCCCCATCTCTTCCAGAGCTGTTGCCGCGGTTGCCAGGATTCTCAGTTCGACGCGGGGTGGAGGAATCAGGAAGAGGTTGACGCACAGGGCGCCGTCTGGCCGGAGATGGGAGAGGTACTCCCGGAAGGCCTCCACGGTGAGCCGGTACTCCTCTGCCATGCCGAAGGCCGCGGACGGGCTTGCGCCCTGGAGCGGAAGATCAATCAGATCGAAGGTCTCCTTCCCGCCCATGAGCCACGACCTGCCTGCGCCGGTAAGGAGCCTCTCCCGCCGATTGTCGGGAAAGGACGCGGTCATCTCCCCGTAGACCCTTGCCAAGAGCGGGATCGATTCGATCCCGATTACCTCGCCGGCCCCGTAGCGGCGGGCGAGGAGGAGGTGGAGCCCCCCCTTCGGATCGAGAACCAGCACCCGTCCGCCGATGCCCGCCTCATAGGGAAGTGCGGCCGGGAGAAAGGAGAGGAATGCCGGCCCGGCAGGATCGGATGCTGCAGTTACTGCGCTGATATCGCCTCCGTCAACGGCAATGCCGGTCTGCTCCGGGAGCGGGTCCAGGTACTTCAGGCTCAGACCCGGAGCGAAGCGGGCCGCGGGGCTGCGGAAGGTGTCGACCCTGGCCTCGGGCGAATAGAAGGTGCGGATAGGGGCCGCGCCCGGGTAGCGGAGGGCGGCTTCCAGCCCCTTGTAGGGTGAGATCCTCAGCTTGGCGAACTCCGGTTGCAACTGGAAGATCGTCATGCTTGCGAGGGAAAGGACAACGGCCGCGGTACGGAGGGGGGCGGCGAGGAGGATGCAGGAGGCCGCGAGCACCAGTGCCGAGATAAGGAAAATCCCGCGTTCCGGCGCGGCCAGGGCTGTGAGGAGCAGGATCCCGACCGATCCGACCCCCGCGCCGAGAAGGTCGGCCCCGTAAATGAGACCCGACCGGCTGCTTGCGGAGGCGAAGGCAGTGGCGACGATGAGGCCGGTGCAGAGAAAGGGGACGGCCAGGACGATGTAGTGGAACCCGATGCGGAGGATTTCCGTCTTTTCCCAGGAGAGGAGCACCGGGTCGAAGGGGTACCGGTTGACGAGCAGAAAGCCGGCGGGAATGGCGATACCCAGCGCCAGAGCGTACTTCCCGATGTGCCCCGGGTTCCCGAGTCCGGTGAAGAGGGAGAGCGCGACGCCGCTCGTCGCGAGTCCGAGCATGGCGATGCTGACGATCATGGCGGCGAAGTGGTACGAGACGGAAATGGAGTAGATGCGGGTGAGCAGGACCTCAAAGGCCAGTGAAGCAGACGAGGCGATGAAAATGACGGGTAGTATGTGCTGTTCTCGTTCCGTGTTCACGCCGGTCCCTCAGCCTCCCTCGGGGGTTTCCTTCCCGGTTGCGGTTTCATCCCCGGCGACCCATGCCTGCAGCAGGGTAAAAGTAACGGCAAGAACCACCGGACTGCCAAATCAGTCAATCACCTCTTTTCCGGAACCGCCTCGATCCATACGCAGCGCTCCTTCACCACGGGGTCCGTATCGGGCCCGCCAATCCCCCGCGTAATCAGACCGATGACACGGGAATCATTGTCATAGGAAATATGGGCCGACACGGGATTGGCCATGTCGCCAAAACCGAAAAGATCCTTTACCGGCGCAATATTGAGAATGACGTTGGTCAACGTCGGGCAGATACGCGAATCCAGATATTCGTCAAGAAACCGGAGAGGCAATGTGTAGCTGAAGAGATCATTGGGATCACTGAAGGCTACCAGTTTGAGTTCGCCGAAAAGGCGCTCGTCTGAACGCATTCCATTCGGCGCACAAATGGCTTCAATCTGACCGGTCACGTCCGGTTTCGGGCTCCCCAGTTGCAGGAGGGGCAGCTGGTTAGAGAGCATGAATACGGTAAAATCCTTCTGTTTCAGCGCCTCGATGCACTTTCCCATCCGTGGATCGATCCGGGCAAGGTTGGCAAGGCGCTGCAGGGTATCGACGGTAACCCGGCTCCCTAGGCTATGCGTGATAAATACGAATCTGTCATCGAGATTATTGTATACATTTTCGTTGAGCGGGTCGCAGTAATAGGCGCCCGAGTTCGGCAGGTCATCCCAGTCCCGGCCCATCATCCAGCACAGGGACTGGGTAACCGCAGACTGGATTACATCCAGAGAAGTGCCTTTATACATGAGGACATCCGGAAAGGTGCTGTTTACGAACTCCTTCAGCAGTCTGTTGATAGAAGCGCGCCGATAGGCAAACTCTTCCGAATTGTCAAAGCTCAAGTTCTGCTTTTCCTGTTCGATGATAGAATCCCAAGTGAGCTCATAAAAAATCATGTTACGCGATCCGTCATCGTTCAGGAAGCGGCACACGCGCAGGTTGCCCACCTTCTGATCCGGAAAGTGCGGCCGTGTCAGAATCAGTTCCCGGTACTTTTCCTGAACCCTGTTGAGAGAGAGGGCGCGCGCCAGGTTCTCGGACAGTCGGGCGGAATAACCCGGCTGATGGGAACCCATGCCGTGCACCATGAGCACTTTCAGGTCGGGAATTTTCTTTCCGGTCTCCACTGCCTCCTTTTCCGCCTTGCACAGGAAGGTCTCAAGCCCTTCAAAAGGCCTGCCCCGCACATAACATTGCCGAGTATCCGGCTTTGGCGCATCCCTGTCTTCCATAACGGCCTGCGCCACCCCCCTGGCAATCCCTGCGCAACCGACCAACAAGGCCGGCAGCAATAGAATCGCCAGACAGCGGCACGTGAACACGATGACTTTTTTCCGCATATCAGAATCTCTCCCCAGGTAATTCGCTTTCCATTACTGAGCCGGATGAAGTTATCCGAAAGTACAGTCGTTCATTGCCTGCGCCGTGTCGCTTGAACAGCAAGGGCATTCTCTCCCTCCGAAGACTGTTTGCAACACAAGGGTTGAAATACTGCATTTTTCTGTCGGGCACTAGGTACGGGACTCCCGAAATAAAACGCGCCTCTCAGGAGGGGACGGCAGGTAGCGAGAAACCAAAGACTGCTGCCCAGGAGACAACTGTAAGACGCCGGCGGGCAAAGCCCGCGGGCGCAGGTGTCAATGAATCGCAAAATCCCCACTACAACGAAGCCGTTCCATTAGCGGCGCAGTTTAGTGGCGGGTAGTTCATTACGCACACAAGTGTATCACGCTCCTCAATCTTGCAAGGATATTTCGGATATTTCGGGACACTCCCGAATGGCACTAGTTTAAGGTAGTTTTGCATGAGAAATGACCTGAAAATATTGGCTAAAATAGGCATAATGTCGTATGCGAAATCCTACACCAATGCTTCCCGGTTTCCATCTGCAAACCCTTCGTCGTAAGCCCCGTTCAGCTCAGCAAAAACTTGCCGATAAAATTGCACTGCTAAAGCAAAAGTCTTTCAAGCAAATTGGGTTCCCGATGAGTGTACGCCTGACGAACATGGAAAATTGAAACCCATTCAGGCAGAAATTGACACCCTACGCTTTAACGAGTTCTTAGCATATCTGAAGGACATCGACCCATGGTACAGACCTGTATTGGAACTCTGGGCACTTACCGGTATGATTCCCAGCGAAATGGCCGGTCTTACAAAATATCACATTCAGGAAGGCTTCATTTATATCCGGAGATCCATCAGCAAAGGCGTGGAAAAAGTAGAAGGAAAAACTAAGAACCGTCGCAGAGAAATTCGAATCACAGCCCAAATTCAA
>CAZFCG010000088.1:0-10902 GCA_964517595.1 uncultured Geobacter sp.
ATGACCTGAAGATGAGATGCAAGATGCCCATGTTATTTGTTTACAGTTCCTAAGGCGTCATCCGCGGATTTCTCTTTGTCAATCTCGATGGAGGCGTAGGCGGAGTGGTTATGGATGGACTCGAAGTTCTCAGCCGAAACTGAAAACCAGGTCACATTATCCATCTTGCGGAGACGGAGAGCAGCCTCCCGCACCATGTCTTCTACGAAACGCGGGTTCTCGTAGGCGCGCTCGGTGACGAATTTTTCGTCTTCCCGCTTGAGGAGCGCATACACGGGACTGCTGCCGCACTCCTCTATAACGGCCACCAGGTCCTCGATCCAGACGAAATCCCGATAGCGCACCTGTACGGTGATGACGCCCCTCTGGTTATGGGCCCCGAACCGGCTGAGTTCCCTGCTGCACGGGCAGAGGGAAGTCACCGGGACGCGCATCTCCAGTATGAAGTCGAAACGGTCGGAAAGGGACGCCAGGAAGCGGCAGGTGTACTCCATGAGGCTCTTCGCCCCGGAGACCGGAGCGCGTTTCTCGATGAAATACGGGAATTCCATCTCCAGGTGGGCTCGTGACGCACCCAGTTTCTCCTTTATCTTCTGGAGGGTGGTTTCCATCTTGTCCAGGGCCATCTCTTTCCGGTGCGCGTTCAGGATCTCCACAAAGCGGCTCATGTGGGTGCCCTTGAAGTGGTGGGGAAGGTCCACATACATGTTGATGCGCGCTACGGTGTGCTGGAAGGCGTTGTTCTTGTCCATCACCGTAATGGGATAGGATATGTCTTTCACTCCCACCTTGTTGATGGCCAGATTGCGATAATCCCTGCTCTTCTGAACGTCCCGCATCCCCTACTCCTTGTCCGTGACGGCGTAACGCACAGGATCGGCCATTCCGGCCTCCGAAAAGCCCTTCAGACGCAGGCGGCAGGAATCGCACCGGCCGCAGGCGAGACCATCTGGGGAAGGGTCGTAGCAGGAATGGGTTCTGGAGTAATCAACACCCAGCGACACACCCTTCCTGATGATCTCGGCCTTGGTGAGGCCGATCAGCGGCGCATGGATGCGATATCGGCCGGCGCCCTCCACAGCCGCCCTGGTCGCCAGGTTGGCCATGGTCTCAAAGGCGGCGATGTATTCGGGGCGGCAATCGGGATAGCCCGAATAGTCAAGGGCGTTCACACCGATAAAGATGTCGAAGGACCCCAGAACCTCGGCCCACCCCAAAGCGAAAGAAAGAAAGATGGTGTTCCGCGCAGGAACATAGGTAACCGGAATGCCGCTCCCCACCCCTTCCTTGGGGACATCAATGCCGGCGGTGAGGGCGCTTCCGCCTATCTTCCGCAGATCGATCTCCACGAGCAGGTGCTGCTCCGCGCCCATGGCGCTCGCATTTTCCCTGGCCGCTTCCAGTTCCACCCCGTGCCTCTGGCCGTAGGCGAAACTCATGGCGTGGGGCTCGAAGCCCTCCGCCTTGGCCAGTGCGAGGCATGTGGTTGAATCAAGCCCGCCGCTGTAAAGAACCACCGCTTTTTTCGTCATGGATTTTTCCCTCTCCGTCCCGGTCGCTAATCCGTCTGGCGCCTTCCGGTACGGGCATGATAACGCACTTTCCCCGCCATGAAAAGGCGCTTGAGGATCGAAACAGGATTCCGGCCGCCTTCAGCAACTGCTTTCTTCAGGTTCGTCCTCGAGCGTTTTATCCCCCTGCCGTCCGTATGACCTGAACCTGTGGATGACCCGCGACATCTCTTCCTCGGGCAGAACCACTGGTTCTCCGATGCATTTCGCCTGGTAGTAGATACGGGCAACCAGTTCGATCTCCTCGGCGACGGCAAACGCGGCGGACAGGCTCTCTCCGACAGCCACAAGACCATGGTTGGCCAGCAGCACGGCATTGCAAGATCCGATGGATTCGGCTATATTCCGCGCCAGTTCCGGGGTACCGAAGGTGGCATAGGGCGCCAATGGAACCTTCGGGCCCGAAAAAGCTACCAGATAGTGTACGGCGGGGATCTCCCAGTTCAGGCAGGCCATGGTGGTTGCATAGACGGAGTGTGTATGGACGACCGCCCGGATATCGGGACGCTTGCGGTACAGGGCGAGGTGGAACTCCAGTTCGCTGGAGGGCCTGCGCTTCCCTTCAACCACCGTCCCGAGTAAATCCGTAACAGGCACATCGTCAGCCGTCATCTCCCCGTATTCAATGCCGCTCGGGCTTATGGCCACAAGCCCGTTTCGGGGGCGCATGATACTCAGGTTTCCACCCGTGCCGGTTGTAAGGCCCGCGGCAAGAAGCCTTCTTCCGAAGCGAACGATCTCTTCCCTGTCCTCGGTAAGCGCCATATCACATCCCCCTTTCCTTTTCACGATTACGGATGTTCTACATGTCCGGAGAAGATGTGTCAACGACGGCGAAAGCGGCCGACGGGATTTTGGGCTTGGTCACCTTGACCGCGCATCGCGCCTGGCCAGACTCTGAGAGAGGAGCTGGTGTGCAGGCCGGCAATATTTTCTTGGATGGAAAAGAGTTGCTGTGATACATATTGATACTTGCCTACAGCGCCGATTGTGGGATTTTATCTTTTACGTCTGTTTTTTTGTGACCATCCGAAAATCTCTGATTAGCGAACCTCTTGCAAAAGTTCTGAAAAACACTCCCCCCCCTTGATGGGAGATGGGTTCTTTTGCGTCTGTAAGAGCCCTGGCAACTGCCGCTTTCTTTTATGCATGACGCAACGGTCTGACCATAAGGAGAAAAAATGACGATATTCTATGAAAAATGGCTCGAAAAGGAATACAGCTGCCGCGAGTGCCCGTGGAAGGGTCCGGCCGAAGACACCGGCCGGGGCAGGATGTACAGGAAAATGTTCCTGGAACTGTGCTGTCCGGAATGCTCCGCATTTCTCGATGTGATCATATTCCCCCCTGAAGACGGATGTGACGCTGTGCGCAACGACCTTACAGAAGAGCAGGTAAAGGCCCTGGAAGAGGCAAAGGAACAGGAGAGACTCTATCGTGAAAAATGCCTCCATGCCGTTGAGCAGCTTCCGGAACTGCCTGACGATGATTTATTCCTGGTCTGGGATCAGGAAGACTCGGAAACCCTGATTCTTCACGGTGAAACCGTGATATGGAGAGAACCTCTGGCATACGAAGCCTTCGACAGATTCGAACGGGTGGCGATCCTCCTCAAGGAAAAATACGGTGCGCGGCTGAAGGATCTGCAACCCGCCAACCGCAGCAAGCTGTATCTGTACGGCGATTACGCGCCTGCCCTGGAGTACCTGAAAAAGGTGCGCAAGGACCTCTTCGGAGTCGAGGCCGAAGAGTAGCCGCCGGGGAGTGTTCGAATGAAGATCACGATTCTCGGTAGCGGGACCTCCACCGGGGTGCCCATGGTCGGTTGCCTGTGCCCGGTGTGCACCTCGACGGACCCCAGGGACTTGCGTACGCGCGCGTCCATACTGATCGAGATTTCCGGCAGATTCATACTGGTTGACACCTCCCCCGACCTCCGACGGCAGGCGCTCCGGGAAAAGATTCCCCATATCGACGCAGTCCTCTACACCCACACCCACGCCGACCATGTTAACGGAATCGATGACCTGCGGGGATATCACCTGATGCACAGGCGCGCCGTCCCCTGCTACGCCGCCTCCGAGATCATCGATCACCTGACCAGGCACTTTTCCTACATCTTTTCCGGGTCAGGCGACGGTGGGTACAAGCCTCTCCTGGAAGCCCACTCGATCTCCGGAAAATTTCATCTTTTCGGCTCGACGATCCAGCCGGTCCCCCTTGTCCACGGCTGCGTCCGTGCAACCGGTTACCGGATCGGCAACATCGCCTACCTCACCGACTGCAACCGCATACCGGAATCATCCATGGCGCTGCTGTCCGGACTGGATACACTGATCCTGGACGGTCTGCGCTACAAACCACATCCGAACCATTTCAACATCCAGCAGGCCATCAAGATATCGGAACAGTTGCAGCCACGGAGGACCATCCTGACGCACCTGACCCACGAAGTCTCCCACGAGGATGAAAGCCGCCTGCCGGAGGGGGTCTTCTTTGCCTATGACGGCATGGTAATTGAATAAGAAACGACGCGCCTCTGGTCTGTATGTCCCATACGACTCCAGTAAATATGGAAGGATTAAATGCGGAAAAACATACGTCTGCACGGCACAACCGAAAAAGATATCGAATATTATGTTTTTCTTGCCGGCGCCGGCATCTGCGACCGTTTCTCCTACAGTTTCGGCAATGGTGAACATGAGGAGGTGCGCCTGTTCTCCCCGGGAAACGAATTCGTCATATCACGTGACGGAATCAGTCACAGCGGGAACGGTGGTTCATTCTGCGAGTACATGTTCGGCATCGACCAGCCTCTGGCCGATCTGGCAAAGGGGGATGTCCTCAACCGGCTTACCATGTACGGCGCCTACTATGGGGAAAATGACGGCAGGCTTCAGTTTACGGACAGGACGGAAGGCGCCCTGAGTTACGACAAGATTTTTTTCGACGGCAACGCAATCTGCAACTACTTCTTTTTTGTCAGCTCGCAACGTCTGACCGGCTCACTGAAACGCCAGCAGAAAGAACTGGTGCGCATGCTCGGCAAAGCGGTTAAACGCTGCTGTTCCGTGGGTAAGGAAGACGACAATGCCATAATCGAGGAAATTCTCTCCATAACAGGCGATCCCAAGGCCCATCTGTTCCTGGTGAAGCTCATCGACAGGAAACACCGGGCGTACCGGGACCTTTTCAGAAACCTCTACTACGCCAGCAAGAAGATCTCGGACGAGGATTTTTCCCGGCTGACGGCACTGGCGGAAAACCTGGACATCGACAACTATCAGCAGGAACGCATCCGGGTGGATGTTATGTACAAGCACCGGGACAACAAGCCAATCGTCGACGGTTACAGGAGCATACTCGTCTCCTGCTACAACCGGGGCAAGATCAGCAGAATGGAGAACGCCCGCCTGACGCGACTCAAAACACTTGCCGTCCGCTCCAAGATTCCGGACGCTCTCTTCTATCCCCTGGACGAGCTGCTGAAAAACAACAAGTGGATCCTGGTGGACCCGGAAGAGCACGCCTATCTGGCGGAAGTGCGCCAGATCCTGGAGGGACTTTTCCTGCGGGGGCGAAACATCGACAACAGGATCGACGGCGAAGACATGGTTAAGCTCCTGCTGGCCAAAAAACGAGCCACGGAAATCCGCGACCATGCATTCGAGGAGATCCTTCTGGACGCCGGCAGGAGTTGCGACGAGCGCATACGCGACGGCGCCGACCTGTCACTTCTGGAAGAGTTCTCCTCCATCGTAACCTACTTCGATCGTTTCGACTCCACCTCTTCCATCATCAGCAAGATTGCCTTCATGGAAAACGTGCGCATAACCGAAGAGATGCTCCGGAGTTTCATCGGCAACAGACGGGAGTTCGACTCCCTTCGGGAGAATTTCTTCGAAGAACTCTTCATCACCGAACTCAACGCCAACCGGTACCTGGGAAAATACGGCGCCAGGAAGATCAATACCCTGTCAAAGGGACTGAAACAGATCGAAGAAAACCGCCTGAGCACGCCGGAGCTTCTGGAGCAGCTGCTGGCCATTGATCATGAGGAAGGCCTCTTCCTCCTCCTGAGAAACCAGGTTCGTGAACGGATCAGAAACTTCTATTCCCGTTACACGACCCAGGCTCACGAAACGGAACTGAAGCAGGAAGTAGCCGAGGTCCTGCGGGCCAGGAGGCTTGTAACCGGGCCCATACCGGACAAGCTCTTCAACGAGGCAATCCTCGCCATCAAGAAAGAGGCTATCTACCTCCACACCATCCTCCCCGCCATCTTTTCCAAATGGGACATCTCTCTCCGGGAGGATTTCCTGGAAAATTCCGGCCTCGACCGTTTTTTCGTAGAGGAACTGGAGCGGGAATACTGCGAGGCGAACCAGATCAGCGAACAGGAACTGAACCGTCTCCGCAAAGGCCGGGCATGACGGGCCTTTGAGCGTCGTCCCCATCTTCTCCGCTTGCAACCGCGAGTCTTGACTTTCTCTCAACCTTACCCATATGATACCCCTTGTGTTAAATGAGTACACAAATACGTCGGGGGCTCAGACCAAACGCTCCTGAGACCCGCGGCCCCATGGGGAAAAGATCATGAAAACCGTCAGGGAAGACATTCTCAGGCTTCAGGAAAAGATAGGCGGTTACGGCAAGGAAAATCTGGAGGAGATACTGTTCGCCTTTGCCGAAGGCGCGCGGATCGTCTCCGGCCGGGACCTGCTGAGGATATACCTGGAGGATCTCACCGGCGGGACACTCTCATGCGTCTATGCCTCGGGTCCCCGCACGGAAGAGATCAAAAGCACGACCTTCCCCATTGTCTCCCACCACGCACTGGTCTCAACGGTGTTCGCCACCCAGTCCCCCATCGAGATTATTGATGCCTCCAGACACTGCCTCCCCCTGGACGTAAAACTCACGGAGACATGCTCCATCGCCGCCACCTGTCTCTTTCCCATTGTGAACCAGGTGCGTTCCATCGGCGTCATGTGCGTAGACAGCGAAGCCGCGGGAGAAATCTTGTCCGATCCGGCCAAGGAATTACTGGCCCAATTCCTGGACGACATCGCCCCCAGCCTTGATCAGGCTCGGAAATACCACCAGCAGATCCTCCTGACGCGAAGGGTCGAGGAATACAAGAAACGGGAAGCGGCCGCCTTCATGGTGAATTCCGCAGTGCGTCTCATCGACCGCCTCTCCCTTGCCTCGGTGCTCGTGCCCACCATCGGCGGACACGGGAAGACGAGGATGGAGGTCCTGGCCAGCTATTCCGCCGATCCCAGACTGAAGGCGATTTATGATGACCTCGGTTCCATCAGGCTTGGAAGGGGGCGGTCACTGGTGGCGAAATTCGTGGGCGACGACGGCCGAATCGACGACGATCAACTGCTGAAGCCGGTCTTCATCCCGGACCTGACCCAGCAATTCCTGCAAAAAAGGGCGCTCACCGAAAAAATGTCCCTCCGCTCGCTCTACATGGTTCCCAGATACGAACCGGATACGCGCAAGGTCATCTGCCTGGTCAATTACTACTCCAGGGAGAACTACCAGTTTTCGGAATTCGAGACAGGGATACTACAGACCCACGCGGAGATGGTGGAAAGGGTCATCAGGGAGATAGGCGACGAACATCTGGAGATCAGGGTGCTGGCGGAGATAACCGACCTTCTGCGGGAACACAACGAGAAGCTCCATGCCTTCCTGGCAAAGGTCCTCTCCAAGGCCACGAAGCTCATCGGCGCGGACACCGGCAGCATCGCCGTGGTCCAGGAACGGGACGTGGACAAATGGCTGGTGGTGGAGGACGACTCGGGAAACATCATCGGCGCGAAACACAAGGAATGGCTCAAGAAAAAGATTCCTCCTTTCCGCATCGGCGGACCGGAACTGCCGCCGGAAGAGAGGAGCCTGACAGGGTATGCCGCGTGGTCGAAGCAGCCCAGGATCATCGCGGATGTGGAAGCCGAAAGCCGTGAAGGCGGGTTTCACTATTCCACCAGCGAACTCCTGAAAAGCGAGATCGCCATGCCCATCATCTGCGACGACGTAGTCCTGGGGGTGATCTGCCTTAACTCCCTGAAGCAGGGGTATTTTACCGAAGAGCACAAGCGCATCCTCCAGATCATCGAAAGCCTGACCTCGCGGCACATCTCGGACATACAGCAGATCGAGACCCTCCAGAGCCAGGTGCTCCGCCTGACCCGGGATGTCGCCTACAAGGACCCACAGGTCTCATCCTACCGGCTTGGAAACATCATCGGCAACAGCCGCAAGGCCCAGGAGGTAGTGAACTTCATCAACACCGTCTCCACCCCCCTTTTCAACCGGATCGCCTTCTGGAGCACAAACGTTCTCCAGGAGGCCACAATCGGGCTCCCGTCCATCCTCGTGCTGGGACAGACCGGCTCGGGAAAGGAGTTCTTCTTCAACAATCTTTACAACAAGCTGAACGAGATGTACCGGGAAAAGGTGAATCCGGCCGGCGAACTGCCGGTAAAGAAAACCAACATCGCGGCCTACAGCGGAGAGCTTACCTACTCCGAGCTTTTCGGCCACAAGAAGGGCGCATTTACCGGCGCCTACAGCGACCGGAAAGGCATCCTGGAAGAGGCCCACGGCGGCATCGTCTTTCTCGACGAGATAGGCGACGCAGACCCCAAGACCCAGGTGCAGCTCCTCCGCTTCCTGGACAACGGCGGGTTCATCCGCCTGGGCGAAAGCCAGGAGCGCTACGGGCGGGTGCTCCTCGTGGCCGCCACCAACAAGAACCTCCCGGAGGAAATCGCAGCCGGCCGTTTCCGCGAAGACCTCTACCACAGACTCTCGGAGCTGTCCGTGCGCATCCCTCCACTCAGCGAACGGCGGGAGGACATAACCGATCTCGCGACCCACTTCCTCGGCAAGCTGTACCGGACCTATCGGGGCAAGGATGATGAGCAGGACGATCCCCCGGCCCTTTCCGAAGAGGCAAAGGCGATACTGGTAAACCACCGCTATGAGGGGAATATCCGGGAGCTGCGCAGCATCCTTCTGCGGGCGCTCTTCTTCCGAAACGGGAATATCATCACCGATGAGGACATCCATCTCGCCATCAGGGACGGCAACAGGGATCAGAACGGAAATACCCAGTCAAGGCTGGAAGACAAACTCGCGGAGGAGATATTATCCAGCATCGAGGGGGGAAAGGATTTCTGGGAAGCGGTCTACGAGCCCTATTCCAAAAACCGAATCTCCCGGGACGTGGTCGCGCTGGTAATAGAACGATCCCGCCAGGCCTCGGGCCGCAGCATGCCCCAGATAGCAAGGCATCTGAAGGCAGTGTTCGGCGACATCCAGAATGACGCGGGAGAACGGAAAAAATTCTTCAAATTCAAGAATTTCCTCTACAAGACAATCCGGTTGTGAAGACAATGAAAACGGCCCTGACGGGCCGTTTTACATTGCCGAACATTTCACGCGCATATCGGGCGCATTGCCGAAACTACGATTCGCTCCGACATCGGAGTCAGGCTATTCGGTGCGGCTGGTGATCTCGATAAGGTGGTATCCGAACTGGGTCTTGACAGGCCCAAGGACCTTGCCGAGCTCACCGGTGAACACAACCTGATCAAATTCCCGCACCATCTGACCGGGACCGAAGGTCCCGAGCGCGCCCCCGTTCCTTTTGGAGGGGCAAAGCGAATGCTCCCTGGCGACGTCGGCAAAAGCAGCGCCTCCTTCTATCCGTTCCTTCAGGCTGTTGCATTCTTCCTCACTTGCCACGAGAATGTGGCGGGCACTGGCTGTTTTCATCCTTTATTCTCCTTAGTAGTGTTCATGTCGCGCGAACATGATGCCGCGACAACCATTGACGGACAGACTATCACACTCGCCGCAAACCGCCAAGGTTGATGCTTTCACCGACCGGTGACAAGAGTGGCATTTCACCAGCATCCATTCCCTCGGATTTTCCGGTAAACCGCTATGACATTTGAACGTTTGTACAGGCGATTGAAAAGATACTCCGCCGGAAGAAGCAAGGCGGAAAGGGGGCTACATATGAAACGGTTACTCCTTCTGATCTTTGTCGCGCTTACCATAACCATCAGCGGATGTCTTTACTACCCCGGATATGGCGGATATTACGATACCGGCTACAATGCGCCGCCGGTGGTCCTGGGCGGCGCCAGCGTCAGTCTGAACTTTTCCGATCACGGCGGACAGGGGCGGCGACATCATGGGTATCCTCCACCTGACTATGGACAAGGACGTCATCATCGAAGATAAAAGCCCGATACGGTCAGCGGACTCATGCAAAAAGGCCTCGCGAGTAAAACCGCAAGGCCTTTTTGCCTCATCCCTCCGCCTGAAACGGGCGGCCGCATCCCTCAGCCGGCCTGGACCTCAATCCTGCGCGGCTTTGCCGCCTCAGCCTTGAATAGCCTGAGCTTCAAAACGCCGTTGGCATATTCCGCGCTGGTCTTTGCCTGGTCTATCACCTCCGGAAGCTGAAACTGGCGGTAGTAGTTCATCAGTTCAAATTCCCGGTAGATACCGCTTCCGCGGCTACCCTGCCTCACCGCCCCCTGAATGGTCAGAATCCCTTTGTCTATACCAATATCCAGGGCATCCTTCGCCACCCCGGGCAGATCCGCTGTAATGACGAGACCCTCTTCCGTTTCCACAATATCCACGGCCGGCCTCAGGTAGCGCTCAGTGGAGCGGGTTTCCTCCCGTCTTTCGGGAGAATGCTGCCGGACCGAATTGGTAATGCTCTTGTCAGTCATTTTTTCATTCCTCCTCGCTGGCCTTATTTGAAACAAACCCTTTTCTTCAGGAAACACTAACGGAGATCTTCCTGGGTTTCGCGGCTTCCGTCTTGGGCAGGTCAACCGCAAGCACGCCGTCCTTATACCGCGCCGAAACCCTGGCGCCGTCTATCTCGGCCGGAAGCTCTATGGTCCTGCTGAACCTGCCCGTCCCCCTCTCGTTCCGGTGCCAGACAACCGCCTTTGCCTCCTCGTCCGGCTTCCGTTCACCGGAAAGGGTCAGGGTGTTTCGAAGAACCGAGATATCGACGCTCTCCGCGGCTACCCCCGGCAACAGGGCTTCCACGTAGACGCCGGTTTCATCCTCACTGATATTGACCAGGGGAAATCGCCTCGACCCGCCGCCGGTGAGAAACTGGGGCGATGCGAGCCTCCCCAGGCCGACGCCTCGAAATGCCTCGTCGATCTCGCGCCTCAGACTGTCCAACTCCCTGAACATATCCCAGTTTGCCATGATATCCGCCTCCTTTTTCTTGGTAACTGAAGCTTTGATGCTCTCGCAAATTGTCATTCCCGAGTCG
>CAZFCG010000089.1:0-756 GCA_964517595.1 uncultured Geobacter sp.
TCTAACCCCTTGGAATCATTCCGCTTTGTCACAGAAACACAACCCTCTATATAGGGACTTTTTTTTAAATTTTAATCATCATAAATAAAAAGCGAGAATCCGCACTTTCTAAACTGTGGATTCTTATACATTAATTGCTATAATTACTATATTTGCTACTACAATTGGTACATCTCTGTGTAATTGTTTCATTAATTGCTATAATTGCTATCTACAACATATTTTTTTATTGATAAATTTTAATATTTTTTTTAACCCCTATATAGGGGGTTTTTTCGACGTTTCCCTGTTTCCATGTGCTTGGTTTTATTGCACTTTTTTCATAATTGGAATTTGCGATTGTAACAATTATAGCAATTATAGCAATTGGTGATCGACACTCAAGTGCCTGGAATTATTCATTTCAGTGATTTTTACTACCGGATTTTGGTCTCAATGGTTCCAATTATACAGACAGAACGGGGGTCCCGGCCCTATGAGCCATGAACCCCCGTTCCGCAGGAGAAGTATGTCAGTACCTTGGTCGTTGTGAAATATAACTTGACATATCCGAAAATGTCAAGATATTTTTGTAAACAACAACAAGAACAACGACGGAGGTTTCATGGCTGATATAAAAAAAATGACGCTCGACCAGGCGGACTTCGCCCGGCGCGAAAAGCTCGCCCTGTCCAAGCTCACGGATAAACAGAAGAAATTCTGCGAGGCGTATGTCCGGACCTTCGACAAGGTGGTCGCGCTACGTGAGGGAGGATA
>CAZFCG010000089.1:766-4613 GCA_964517595.1 uncultured Geobacter sp.
TACTATCTCCCCAAGCACACGGACAAAAGCCCCTCTTCCGCGCAGACCAAACTGATCGACAATAATTTCGACAGGATCCTTGAGTCGGCGGCGGTCCAGGAGTACATCACCCTGCTGAAGCAGTCTGTGGCTTCCCGGATCGGCGTCTCGATGGACGACATCATCAACGAGTACAAGAACATGGCGTTCACGAACATGGACGATTATGTCGAGTGGACCGCCGACGGGTTCACCAGCGTCAAGTCCTCTGAAGAACTGACCAAGGCGCAGAAAGCCGGGATCCTGGAGATCATCGAGACGACCACCAAGGCGGGAAAGACCGTCAAGATCAAGCTGCACAACAAGCAGACCGCGCTGGACAGGCTCTTTGAATTATTGAAGGAGCTCGAGAAGCACGAGGCGGACAGGGAGCCTGCGGCCAGGGTCTCCCCGACGCAGATCAACCTGATCCTCGCCGACCCGATCAAGCGCCGCGCCATCGAGCACCTCGCCGATTCGCTGTTCGACAGGCGGATCTCGCTGGTCGGCACGGACACGGACCGGATCGCTTTCGATAAAAACATGGAGAAGATAGCCAGGAAAATGCTGGAGGTAAAAAGTGGAATCGCAGGTCAGGGATCTCCTGGAGTCAAGGGAATTGAAGCGCCGCCGCCTGGAGGCGGAGAAGGCGAAGACGCGGGAAATCATAGAGACGAAGATCATCCCGGTGAAAACCAAAACACAAAGAGAGAGCGCTTCACACAAGGGGGCGAAGAAGGGTCTGCCGTCAGTGAAGCTGATGCCGAGGGAAAAGATGAAGGATTTGAAGAAGAAGGAAACCGATACCCTGTCGATGGGCTATGACCGGTTCCTGGAGTTCATGCCCTCGGACACCTGGAAGTACCTGCCGCACACGTTCGCGGCGCACATGTCCGACGGTGCCTGGCTGTCATACGATTACCTGGTGATGCTCAGTAATATCATCGTCACGGCGGTGACGCAGGGTGGCGGCCGGATCCTTGTCAGCCTGCCCCCGCGCCACGGGAAGTCCTCCTTCCTGTCCCAGTGGCTGCCGTTCTGGTTTCTGTCGATGTGGCCGCAAAAAAGAGTGATCCTCACCACCTACGAGGCGAACTTCGCGGCCACCTGGGGCAGGAAGGTCAGGAACCTTGTCCAGGAGAAGGGGCCGGAGGTCGGGGTGCACCTCGCTCCCGATGCCACGGCCTCGAACAACTGGGCGACGTTCATGGAGGGCGGGATGATGACCGCCGGCGTCGGAGGGCCGATCACCGGGAAAGGCGGGGATTTATTGCTTTGCTTCCCTGCTGAAACACTTATCAAAACTGAGATAGGGGATATCAGGGTAGATGAGTTGTATCGAATGGATGATCCACCTCAAGTCCTCTCGTATGATTTTGAGTCCAAAGCTGTGGTCAGTAGGAAAATAACATGGAAAAGAAAAAGTGAAGACTATGATTTTGTTGAGATCAGGACATTGGATGGGCATGTAGTTAGGGCAACAAAGGATCATCGCATTTATTGCACAAAATTAAAAAACCTTTCTACAAAGTTTATCAAGGCAAGACTCATTGAGCCGAGGGATCTTGTCTATATTTATAAATTAAAAGACAATGCGGATAGTACAATTACCCCATCAGTGGTTTCTGAGGTTCATTTAATATATAAACGCAGCGAGCCAGTCTATGACATCAGGGTGGAAGGAACGCACAACTTCTTTGCTGATGGCCTATTAGTCCACAACTGCGACGACCCCCACAAGAACTGGCAGGAGGCGCAGAGCCCTACGATCCGTAAAACAATAAAGGACTGGTTTGACTCTACTTTCTACACAAGACTTGAGCCTGGCGGCACGATCATCGTTTTACATTGCATGACTGGTGATACACCGGTCGCAATGGCCGATGGATCATGGAAGCGGCTCGACGAGATTATGTCGGGTGATATGGTGCGATCTTATAAGGATGGTTGTCATGTATCCAGCCGGGTTGTAAAAGTGAAAAACCAGGGGCCCGATAATATTATTAGAATAAAAACAGGTCATTCAACAGTTAAGTGTAATGCAAGGCATCCATTCCTTGTTCAGTCAAGCGATGGAACGCGATCCTGGGTGCGTGCAGGTGAGTTAAGTGAAGGAGACCTGCTTGTTGTATCGCGCCGGGATTGCTTTAAAAAGAGAATGCTTATTACAGAAAATGATGAATTTATTACAGATCGAATTTGCAAAATCACACACCTGCCCGACATGGACAATGTATATGATATTCAGGTAGAAAATACTGAATGTTTTATAGCAGATGGCATTGTATCCCATAATACCCGGTGGCACGAGGACGACCTCATCGGATACCTGATGCGCGAGAAGCCAGAGGACGGGTGGTTCCATCTCCGGATCCCGGCGATCGCCGAGGACTGGAACAATGAGGAGGACCCGCTGGGTAGAAAGGTGGGCGCAGCCCTATGTCCGCAGAGATACGACGAAAAAGCACTGAACCGCATCAAGGCGAACATGACCCCAATGATGTGGAACGCCCTGTTCCAGCAGCGCCCGGCCCCGATGGAGGGGTCGATCTTCCTGCGGAAGAACTGGAAGTATTACTCGGTCCTCCCGAAATGCGGCTTTGTGATCCAGTCCTGGGACACGGCGTCGAAGAAGAACTGGGATTCCGCATACTCTGTGTGCCAAACGTGGGGCGTGTCCGACTTGGGGGCCGTTCTCATCGACCAGTGGCGCGACAAGGTGGAGTACCCGCAACTGTTGCGGCAGGCGGAGATCCAGTACCTGAAGTACCGGCCGAACGCCGTGCTCATCGAGGACCGCGACTCCGGGCAGGCTCTCATCCAGTCCCTGCAGCAGAACACCACGATGCCGATCCTCCCGATCTATCCGGACATGGACAAGGTGGTGAGGGCCCAGGCGGTCAGTCCCTGGCACGAGGCCGGTCGAGTCTGGGTGCCCGATCCGGTGAAGACCGAGAACCTGTGGGTCGCCGACCTCATTGAAAACGCGGCTACTTTTCCGAACGCCGTATTCAAGGACGAGATCGACTCCATGAGCCAGGCGCTGGCCTATATCATGACCATGGCGATGGGCGGCAGGATCCTGTCCTGCGAGAAGCGCCGGACGTCGAAACTCCTCGAGGGGTACCGGAAAATGATGTAATTATCTTCAAAATAACTTGACAAATCAGGAAAGTACCGACAGCGAAAAATTATGGCTGATACTTTCCTGCAGAGACAGATCAAACAGCGCGACGACAAAAAGCGGCGCTCGGAACGGAGGAAGGCCGCGGGTCTGTGTGTCCGGTGCGGCGAGCCCGTCGTTCCCGGGAAAAGGCAATGCCAGAAACATCTCAATTACTGCTGTGAAAAATCAAAACAATACTACCGCAACGATCCTGTGAAGTCGTACAGATGCATGGTGACACTGCGCCGGGGGCGCAAGGCGCAGGGACTCTGTATCCACTGTGGCCGCCCCGCCATGCCCGGTCGCGGGCAATGTGCAGCACATGCCGAATACAACAACAGGGGGCGGAAGGAAAAGAACCAGGCGACGAGGAAACGGTACGCCGAGACGAGACGGTGCGTGCGTTGCAGCGCGCCGCTGGACGACCTGGAGGGAAAGAGCTGTATCAACTGCAGCGGAATGATATCCTTTAATCGGTAACATAGACATAACATCAAAGAGAGACATCCCGGATGAAACGAATCGAATGTGTGATTGAAAGGGACAGCGAGATTTTTCTCATGGGAGACACACATGAGGACGTAATGCTCCACGTTAAGGGGCTTCAGCGTACCATCAACCACATCGCCGAGGACCCGAAACACCGACGGTGGATCCACATGG
>CAZFCG010000089.1:4623-6184 GCA_964517595.1 uncultured Geobacter sp.
GGAATAAAAAATACTCAGTTGCAGGAAAAGCAAATGGGGGACTGGATCGAGGCGATCGCAACCGATGATAGTCGGTACCACTACATCAAGGAAAGCGTCCCGATCCCAAAGAAACAGGCGATGGTGATCGCCGACCGTTTCATGCCGATCCGTGAACAGGGAATCGTCGGTCTCTCAGGAAACCATGAGCGCCGTCATCACAGGATCATCGACCTTGCGGAATACATTTGCGAGGAAAGACTGAAGATCCCGTATGGGACGGGAATGGCCCGGATCATCTTCAACGACAAAAAGGGGAAGCACCTCTTCAATTTCCTGGTGTGCCACGGGAAATGGATCTTCAACTCCAACGCCAAGGACTATGAGCAACAGCAGGCGAACATGAAGGCCATGCTGCGGATGAGACTCAATACGCTGAGGATTGCGGACTGCGTCCTGCTCGCCTGCGGCCACGCGCACAAGATCCTGGTCTCCCCGCCCGCAAATCCCCTCTATATCAACGACACACCCAACGGCATGAAGCAGCATTATTTGGAGACGGACTGCACGGCGAAGTACATTCCGCCGGAGCAGCGGTGGATGGCATGTACGGGATCGTACAGAAAGAACATGATGGACGGAATCGACGACTACGCCGAATTGTACGGGCCGGTCGAGCTGGGGTGTGTGAAAGCGGTCATTAAAGATGGTAGAATAGCGGACGTGGTGCCCGTGAAGGTGTGATTTCATGAAATAAAGGAGGCTTGGCAATGAAGATTCCGGAAGCTATCCAGTTGATCGGTCACAGGATTATCGTTAATAAACAGGAAACCGTTGACCTGGACGGCGATCCATGCTTCGGCATCGCCATCTACAACAGCGATGCCATCCTGATTGCCAGAAACATAGATGGCGTAGAGGTCTGCGAGTCTGTGGAAGCCGAAACATTTCTCCACGAACTGATCCACCACATCAGCAATGCCGGGGCTATCGGCCTGAAAGAAAATCAGGTGATGTTCCTTGCGCGGTGCCTGCTCACGGTGACACGGGAGAACAGCATCGACTGGCTGGACAAAACAAGAGATCTTACTGACACAAAAACAGACGAGGAATTGTGTCAGAAAAATATTCAAAATATAACTTGACATTCAGAAAATCGTTCGACAGCAAAAAAATTAGATAGACATTCATAGGAGGCAGCCCATGGAGATGAAACGAATTTCAAACCGCGCCAGCGTCACAATGAATCCCACACGAGTTGATGCCCTGATTCTCGTCGCCAACACGGCAAGGCGATATACAATCCCGGAAGGCACGGACAAGATGCTGATCGGAAGCATCAGCAACATCTTGGTGCTCTTCGGCGACAGTACGGTCACCGCGGCGTTTCCCGTTGCGGACGCACTGGATGGATCCGCCCCGTTCCTCGATCCGGGGATGATCGACGTCCCAGCCGACGTGACCCATGTATCCATCATCTCGGATGCTAGTGCCAGGGTCTACATCGCCACCTGGAAGAAAGGTGCGATGTAATGAGAAAAATAAGACAAAGTATTATACTTGTTCTTGCTTACTGCTTAGT
>CAZFCG010000089.1:6201-10686 GCA_964517595.1 uncultured Geobacter sp.
ACGGGCGACCAAGCGGCCAAGACCGATGAAAAGCTGACCTATAACGCCTCGACCGGAGCACTGACCGCATCCTACTTCGTCGGCAGCGGTGCCTACCTCACCTCATTGGCCATCCATCCCATAGGCACCTTCGCCGCACCGATCACGACAAATCCCTATAACCTCGCCGCTGCCGATTCATTTCACAAGGTTCTTTATTACGGCGCATCCGGCACCATCAACCTGCCCACGCTCGTCGCTGGCATGAACATCTGTATTTATAACACAGGCGCATTCACCATCACCATAAATCCCCAGGACACGGATGTCCTGGTCATTGACGGTGTCGCCAACGCGGCCGGACATTATATGCAGCTTGTCTCCGGTGCCGGGAACTATGTCTGCATTCACGCCGACGCGGCCGGGCACGGCGTAACCATGAACGCCAACAAGGGTACGCTGATTGTGGAGTAATGAATTATGAGACATAATAACAGGAGAACGACTATGAAACGAACATTATCGCTAATAACAGGAGAACGACTATGAAAAGAACATTATCTATAATTTTAATGCTGGTCATGCTGGTGTGTTCATCGGCCTGGGCCGCGGACGTCAAGGTTTCCGCCCTGCCAGACACAACCACGCTGACCGACGATGATCTGTTCATGACATCGACCTATCTTACCGGGGTTTATACCTCGAAAAAGATCACGGTGACGAGCTTAAAGACGGTCTTCCAGCCGTATGATGCCACCCTTCTGGCCCTTGCGGCACAGACGGAATCAGAGGGGGCAATCCAGTATTACACAGCCGCAGCAACCCCTGCTGTTTTAGCAAAGGGAACAGCTTATCAAGTCTTGATGATGAACGCCGGTGCTACTGCTCCCGCTTGGACTTCCACTTTGGGTGCAACCGGAACTCGCCTGACCGCTGGATTCTTCACGGATTTGACAGTCACCAATGCTATCGCTGGTTCAGTAACCGGCAACGCAGGGACGGCCACCGCTTTAGCCGCCAATCCTACCGATTGCGCTTCTTTGGGAGTTGCGACAGCAATAGATGCCAGCGGAAACCTGACTTGCGGGTATGCAATTGGCACAGACCTCCAGGAGCATTCTAGTATTCTTGATGTAATTGCTAATGGTGGGCCGGCCAATACCTTGTTTGGCGTAAATTCTGCTGGGACTCACGGTTTTTATTCCAACCATGCCCATGATGGAAGCGCGGCGCAGTTCTTTGATGCAACTGATTCTACTAAAACTGTGCAGATTGATCCCAGTGGGATGACCACAGAAAAAGGACTCATTTTAAAAACATCTTTTGACCAGAGCGCTACAGTTGAGATTAAGAACACCGGCCTTAGTGCCGATTCCAAAACCGTTGCCCTGGATATAGCCTGTACGGATGATTGCACCATTACCACGCCAGCGGCCACCGATACCCTTGTCGGCAAGGCTACCACAGACACCCTGACCAACAAAACCATTGACGTTGACGGTACGGGGAACGTGGTAAAGAGTTGGGGTTATCTTATCTTAACACATCCTCACCTCTGCGGTGCAGGCGCGCCGATGCAGACCACATCAACCGCAAGAACCTATGGGCATTGCAAATTTAGCAATTCCGCAGATAAAGCCACAAACTATGCTGAATACTCTCTTGTGGTGCCTCCTGATATTGATACTTCCGTTGATCTGGTCGGCACGTTCAAGTTCATTTTAAGTGATGCTGATACGGCAGATCATGAATATGAAATCTCATTTGATTCCGTTGCGGATAGTGCGGCATGGGCTGGCTCATTAGGCGATGCTGTTTCGCTGGCTTTCACAGCAGATGAAAACGGAGCGTCGGGTGATGTGGAAACAGCGACAGGGACTTTGACGGGTTGGCGGTCTGCCATGACAGCGGGTCAGGTGTTTATTATTCGAGTTGCAAGGGACGGGGATCACGCCAATGACGCATCCACGGTTGATTCCTATTCCGGGCCTCTAGTCATCAAATATAAAATTACTCAGTAGGTGATTTATGCGGAAAATATTTATCTCATTACTGCTGGTTCTTCTCCTGGCCATTCCGGTTCAGGCCGCAACTACAGTCAGCGGGAGGCCGTGTCCGGGTGGTTCAGTAGATGAATGTTCGGGATACTCAACCTGCGAAGATGCCGAGGGGAGTGGAACGCCCGCTAATTGGACAAATACCGGTTCGCCAGATTGGGACTATACGACAGACCCCGCGCCTTTAAGAGGTACTCAGTCGGTTGCGCTGGATACCGGCGATAAAATCGCAAAAGGTTCCCTTACTGGTGGGGATGTCTGGGCGTTTGTTAGATGGCAGTCCGCAGATGGGCAGCCTGAATCAACAAGTTATGTTCTTTTAGTTTATGACAGCACTCCTACTCTTTTAGGTAAAGTGCAAATTAATACCAATGGAGCAATTCGTCATTACAATGGAACTGCAAATGCAACAACGGCAGGTACTTTAGCAGACGGAGCCACCGGAGAATATTGTTTTTGGTGGAACCTGAAGCGCGGATCTAGTGTGAACACTGGCGAATCTCATGTCTGGTATGATCTTTGTTCAAATGTCTGTTCCGGGGGAACCTGTACGCGTCCGGAATCTGAAACCATTACCGCAATTACTACGGGGACGTGGGATGGGACAACAATATCAACCGATGCTCTGACGATTATGGGATGGTGCGCCGGTACATCGAACATAACTATTCTCGATCAGATAAGAACCAAATCAACAGAAATTAGCGCAATAGGAGATTAATGATGAAGAAAATATTTATGGCCTTAATTATGTTAATGCTTGCCATACCTTCATTGGCGGCGGAGCACGCAGTTAGACCTCCTGGGGACTGTCCTAATAACGGTGATGGGTCGGCATGGTCGTGCGCAGCAACACCTGGTGGTGCAGGGGCATATAACACCATACCAAGGGCGGTGGTGCATGGCGACACATATTACGTTGCCGCAGGTACTTACGGCGATCAGATTGTTGGAGCTGCATATACGGGTTCTGATTTCGCTTATATCAAAAAGGCCACCACTGACGCACATGGTAGTTTAGACGGATGGAGCAATGACTATGCGTCTGGTCAAGCCACATTCACATATATGTGGTTAAGAGGCCATTATCTTGACATAGACGGTGTTACAGGAAGTGGAACAAGCGGGTATGGTTTTAAAGTGGAACGTCCTTATAGTGCCTTAGAATACACCGGAGATGTTTTCGGAGTCCTTTTCTATGGTTCCAGTTCACCTTACGGGTTAAAATATGTAAATTTAAAGCATGTAGAAATATCTATGGTATCAGGCGGGTGTACGACTTATGACGAAATTAAAGATGCTGGTGTATATACCCCTAGATCATACACCATAAAAATGGTTAGACAGACAAACAGCTATGTAACTATCGCAAACTGTTATATTTATGGTGGTTCGACCAATGCCCATATTCTCTATGGTAATTATATCACCTTGAGAGATAACTATTGGGGGGAGAGTTGTAGTAGGTCATGGAGCCACGGACAACAAATATCTAGTGCGTACATGGCATATTTTTATATATATAATAATGAGTTTCACAATTCGGATGCTTATGTATTGGGTATGCACCAAGCGGCAAGTCCTGCAACACTAGCAGGGGGTAACAGATACGTGGCTTTCTATAATAATATTATTGTAGGAGGTATTGGAGCCGCTGTTATGGCAGAATCGGGAGAGTATGATGGTATCACAAACTCTACTTTTCACCATAATACATTTGTTAATACTACTTGTCCGGGTGAAAATTGCATTGATACTGGAAACCAAACCAATGTCGAATCGACAAAGAGCTACGCTTATAATAACTTGTTTTATAACGTAACTGCCGCCACTATTGGGCAATATTGCGGCACTAACCATACAGCGGGGTGTGTAGTTCATGATTATAACGCTTTTTTGGATTCCACTGGTTATGAAGCAACTGTCGCAGGGGAGGCACACGCACAAGTTGATCCCACTGCAGACAATCCTCTTAACTCCGACTATACAATCAATTCGACTGCTGATGCTGCCAACGATGCTCATGTGATCAATACTGGAAAAACCGACCTGGATGTTCTCTATAAAGACGATGCGGCAGGGAACGAAAGAGACGCAACTCCCGACATAGGGGCGTTCGAGTCAGGAGGATCGGAAGATACAACACCGCCGACTATTTCATCTGCGACTATTAATGCAGCGGGTGACACCCTGACAATAGCCTTTTCCGAAATAGTAAATGTATCTACCTCAACTGGCTTCACTTTAAACATGAGCGGGGGAGCGGCTGGCCTTACCTATGTAAGCGGTAGCGGGACAAATTCATTGGTCTATCTTATCACAGGCAGAAACATAGACACCGCCGAGACAGGAACGCTTGATTACGTTACCGTAGCAAATGGGATTGAGGATGCCTCGGGGAATGACTTGGCTTCAACAGGTGAATCGGATATAGCCGTTACCAATAATT
>CAZFCG010000090.1:0-10651 GCA_964517595.1 uncultured Geobacter sp.
TCGCCCGGCCGGTAGTAGCTGACCACCCTGGCCTCCTTGATTCCCAGCTCCTTTTTCATCCCGTTGATCGTATCGTCCAGATATTCCGTCCGGTCTATGAGCTTCGCCGCAACGGCCTGCTCGGCCGTGTAAACCCGCCCGTCCGCCAGCTTCTCAAGCTCCTGCCGCTCCAGTTGGTTGTTGCTGCGCGCCATTATCACATCGAAAAAGCGCCGGGCGAGGCTGTCTATTATCTCCTGCATGATTCGCCGTTCCTCCGCGGTGCTCGCCCTGAAAGGCGACATGAGGTCTTTTTTCGCGCCGGATTTTATCGACTGCTCGGCAACGCCGATCTTGCCGAGAAGCCCCTCCAGGTTGAAATTGAGCAGGATAACGCCGATGCTCCCCGTTACCGCAGTCGGGTGCGCCGTGATTCGATCCGAAGCGGTTGCGATGTAGTACGCGCCCGATGTCCCCAGTCCGGTAATACAGGCGTACACGGGAACCTTTTTGCGGCTCCGGAACCCTTGTATCTCGTGATGAATGATATCACTGGCAGACACCGTTCCGCCGGGCGAATTGATGCGTAGAATGACCCCGGCGATGTCATCATCCTGTTCGGCCTTCCGCAGGGATTCTCTCACCCGCGACACGATCGAAGCTTTCTGTTTTGCCGGAAGCACTCCGTCAGACTCCTTCTCCGAGATGAAACCGGCAATATCCAGAAGGAGCAGCTTGGGCCGCCCTTCTCCTTCGACGACCTTCTCTTCCAGGGGCTTTGCCGGGGAAAGTATATTCACGTTGAAAAGTGTGCAGCCGGACAGAACCGCTACCAGAAGAAAGACGAACAGCAGCCGGAATGGAATCATCTGTATGCACCTCCGTACCTACCCGGCGCTGGTTGCCGGCGCCGCGGTTCCGGAAAGAAAAAAATAGGGAATGACCGGCAGGATCACGCCGGCGGCAAAGAGGAGGAACGAGGTTATGGCGGCCTCCCTGGCCGGTCTCGCCAGATACTTACCTCATAACCGGTTTCATGACGTGTCATCAGCAAACCGGTGTTCTGAACACCTGGTTTTACACCCTCAGTCGCCACAGCAGGTGGTACAGGGGCGACAGTCGACCGAACCCGACACGCAGATCCTCCAGGATTCCCCGCGAAAAAAGCCGGCCGTCGGGAACACGGTTGCAGATGAAATAAAGGTTCCTGAGCCCGTGCCATCTTTGCAGATCGTCGGGAAGAGCGGTATTCAGCGGGCGTTTATAGCGCTCGCCTTCCACGGTAAAAGTGTCCTGCGTAGCAGGCCGGACAACCGTTTCGCGGAATCGTGCCGGTTCGGTCTCGATGAAACGCCGCAGACGGTCCATGGTCTCCTTCATGGCGCTGTAGAACCCCATGCCGTAGCGGTAACCATCCGCACTGATCTCGAAAAAGAAACAGGGAGCAGTCTTCCAATCCGGGCTCGGACGTTTGAAACTGATCCAGAGACGGGTTTTGTAGGGAGATTTGTTGCGGGAAAAGCGGGTATCGCGGTAAATGCGCGAGATGGTTTTGTCTACAACCGGGATGGTTATCAGGTCGGGATCTATTTCCAGCATGGCTCCGGACAGGTCGATGACCAGGGACTTGAGCGGCTCAAGGAGGTATTTTTCGTAGTCGCTCCGATGGGCTTCGAACCAAGCCTTGGTGTTGTTGGCGGCCAACCCCTCGAAAAAGGCGACGGCATTGGGTGAAAAACCGTTGAAAGAATCGTTCATGTCTGTCACTCCCGATACGGCCCGACCCTTTCAGGTTTCGGCCTGGGAAAACCGCAAAACCCATTGCACCTTGTCCGTCAGCGGCGGCTGATATGCCTCGAATTTACGGAGCAGCCTCTCAGGGTCGTCATCCATCAGGATCATCGAACAATGTTCCCGTTCCACAAATCTCTCGGTAACGGTATGATCCAGAAAATCCATCAGCTTCCTGAAATACTGGTTTTCGGGATAACACCAATAACATCGCCCCCTTTTCAAGGACGGGTTCGGCGACCCTGTCCATAATGCCGACCCGTGTGCCCCCGTACACCAGGCCGATATCGTTGCGGGCAAGGGTGTGACCGAGGTGTACTGCCGCCTCGAGATATTCAGGCCTGGCGCCGGGGCTTGATCCGCATAAAACACAGGTTCGTCTCATACAATGCATCATTGTCACGGCGCCGAGGAGAAGATACTGTCGCTGAAGCTCAGGGTATTGCCCGTGACCGGGAATTCAGCGATCATCACCTGCGCCGGCACATTCTCGAACATCATGGGAAGGCCGTTGGCAGTAAAGAAATCCGGGGAATCCATGAGCTGAAAATGGAGATGGGGAGCTCCGGAATTACCGGTATTTCCGACCTTGGCGATTACCGTCCCCCTGTTCACCTTCTCTCCCGGCTTGACGCGGATGGAACCTTCCCGGAGATGACAGTAAGCGCTGAACTCACCGTTTCCGTGATCGATGACCAAATAGTTCCCTGCCACGGCATTGGTCCAGCCGATCTTCGGTATCAATTCCTTGATGAGACCAATGGCATATCCGGGTTTGGTGAATGTTGCCGGGTCGCTCATCCGCTCCTCGGGAAACCTGTCCCCGGTTTCCACGACAACGCCGTCTCCCACGGCAAGGACATCCCGGCCCCAGATGCCGTAATCGGAAAGCCTCACGGGTTCGGGGCGTGAAATATCGGTGAAGGAGGCCGCGTCTTTCTGGTTGGCCCCCACAAGGTCCATGGCGAATTCCTGGGAGGCGGATGCCCGGTGGTGGATGTAGCTCAGGGGGAGAAAGGCCATCCGCACGTCGCCTTTCACCGGGAAGACGTATTTCCCCTTCACCTCGTAGGGAGTGAGCCGCACCGGGAAAGAGGAGACCGTCTTCTTCCCGCCGGACGTGACGGTCAGCAGAATCTCCATGCCGTCCAGCTTCCGGTGACCGACATGATGTAGATAGGCAATCTTCGAGCGCAGGTTTCCAGGTTATCATTACTGATGACTTTTTACCGACCTTGACCACCCGCTGGCCTTGTTGGCATCGCCCCCTGCTTACTGAAGCCCTTTCATGGCCTTTTCGTTGACAATCCCCTTTTCGGTGGCAATAAAAGTGAAGAATTTTCTTAAGGCGACCGTGAGCTGATCCGGTGTAGTCGAATCCCAAACTTTTCGTTTCCACCATTGCTTAAAGTGCGTATTCACCATTCCTCGCGTTATTTCTTCAATTGATTCCACGTCAGTATAACCACAAATAAAGTCGATAAATACACCGATGATCCCTGTGTGTTTTCTTGCTGTTCTATCAGAGACCTTCAATAGTAGATACTCATAGAATTCATCATTCAGCTTTGTCATTTGTTGTCGAAATGGCGCTCGCCTTTCCTCAGCTTCCTTCATGATTTTCAAAAAATCATCAATCTTGTCTCCAGGGATAGCGACCTTACCCGTGTAAACTTTAGCCATGTATTTCTCTCCCTTTTCTTATTTTAAAAACGGCTTCTGCTATCGAGCACGGTGTGCTCTGCAATAAGCATCTCGACTTTTCCGCGCCACCAGCTTCCTTCTCCGGCGCAAACGATGCCCAAAAGTTTCTCGGATTTGCCTGTCGCCGGCACATCGTTGATCTCCGGATGACAGAAAACGGCACTATCTATGCTCAGATTGCAATGTGTCCTCTACAAGCGTTACCTTCGATAGGGCGCCGGGCTATATCGCAAAACGACTCAGAACAGCGTAAAACCAGGAAATGATCCCAATAAGACCTGATATTACAGGCATCATGTTTATTTACTTGAATAATTTGTGACCTCAAAATCCCAATCCACATCATCATGAGCGGTGGCGGCTATACACTGCCCCGGAGACATGGTAATGGTTTCATTCTTGAATTCATTAAGAATTTTACAGTAAAACAATCGATAAAATTCTGCCCGGTCATACATCTCGTACACCGTTTCCAGGTAATTCTTGTCGTCAGGGGAAGAACCCGGAATCACGATCCCGAATTCACCGAGAGCCTCCTGAGGATTGGCGAATAACATTTTTCTGAACTCAATGTCCCGCCGTGCTTTTTCCTGAATCTCCGCCACAACATCATCCGGGATAAACGTTTTTTTATCGCTCATTTGATTCAATACCTCCAGTGTTTCGCCATGCCGTCGGCGCAATTGTTCAGCATCGTTCAAAAACAGTGTCATTCACGAGGGTAGTCTTATTTAGATAGACTAAGACGTAGTTGATTTGTTGATTAGCCTCTCCAAGGGCTCCCACCTTTCCGGTTCTCGCGCGAAATCTTCTGCTCCTCTGGATGCACACCTGCTTACTCCTGAACGGGTGATGCTCAGCGCCGCTGCAACTTCTTCTCCACTATACCCAAGTCGGCGTAAGCCAAGATAACAGATGATGCCCTTGGCATCAACCATGACAAATCATTTTCACCTTTTGCCAATGCCGACCGCGAGCTGGACGGAAACTTGACATATCATGGACAGCACATTGGGTCGGGGGTAGCATTCCCAGTAGTAACAGGGCGGAGAGTTCGGCGAAAACTCTCCGCCAACTTTGTTTCAGGGACAAAAAAAAGACCTCTCGAAAAGGCCCAGATAATCAGACAACCACTGTTGTCCTGTCAATCTATTCTGAAAACATCCCTTCCCAGCAGTGCCATCAAGTGTGGAAGTTTACAGACCTTCTTAAGCCCTGGTTATGGGATATCCTGAAGGCAGGTCCTGACCAGATCCTGCAGGAAGTGGTTCTCCTCGACAGTGAGAAGTCTATGGACCTCCTGTGGCTTGGCTGCTATGAGGTCGTTAAAGGACTTAAGCCAGCGGAGCGCCTCCATTTCGGCTCCGTTCACAACTGATGCCTCCATAAAGCTTATTGCCTGATCAATGTCAGGTATCCTACGGGAGACCCGGCAAGCGTTAGAGAGGTCTTCCGCCTGCAGATAGGCGCAGGTCCAAAAAATATCATCATTATTCCGAGATGAATAAACAATTATCTATGGTACTCTTAGCGCAGAAAAAATTCCCCAGGCGCCGGCTGACAAAGCTTGCCGACTGGCTCCGGCCACTGAGCAAAGGGGAGGGAGATGACAAGCATTCCGGGAGTGCCCGCCCGCCGCACTGGCCGGGGAGCCATCGACAGGCTGAGCCGGCAGCAGCCGGATGTTAGCGGCCAGGACAACCGCATGCCTGGGATGAGCGGTCTGGAGGTCTTCCGTCCAACGAATTAAGCCGTCCATGTCGGTTTTGAGCTGACAGGACGGCTTTTTTCGTTGGCGCCCAGATCTACCCTGCTCCAACCGGCCAGAGACGGGCAAGAAAGACGCAAAAGTGGCGGATGAAAGGAAACGGTAATGGGCACAATGAACGGGACGGAGTGTGCAGTCTCCAGGAAGGCGGATCTTCCACTCGAGGTGGTGATACTGATTATCGGCGGCATGACCATGCTGATTACCGGGGTTCTGCTCTTTCCGGTGTCGGTCGGGGCGCTCCCGTTCTATGAAAACGGTTTATACGGGTTACTCCTGGTCATCTTCGCCCTTCAGACGATAACCCTCGGCAAGACCCCTTTCGGCGACATGAGAAGGTCGAAATCTCTGCTGGCCGCGGGCGTCGCGGTTGCCGCCATAGGCATTGCCACCTGCTTCATACCGGTTGCCAGCCGTATTCCCCGCCTGCTTTTAATTTTCTGTTTTGCTCCGGGAGGTTTTCTGTTGCTTCTGCACATGTGTCTATCCAGAGAAAAGCTCCGGAGTTGGGCCGGGTACGGGGGGATTTTCCGGCATCTGATTGTTGGATGCAGCGCAGTCTATGTTTTTTCGATGCTCACTGGATTTCTTATATGGGAAAAGCGCCTCATGACGACACCGGTTACTGCGGTCGCGGCCATGGCCTTTGGCGTGGCTATCCTCTATCTGGCCGGAGTCCTGCGGCAGATATATCGCCGATTTCCGGAGGCTGAAAAATGCCCCACCGGCGGTGTCGGGCTTTCCACGGATCAGGCGATGCTCCTGCTGACGGGCGTCTTCATGTTACTCCTGGGCCTGTTGCTTGTCCCGGTGGGCCTGGGTCAGCTTCCCTTTTCGGGGAGCGCGCAACTGGGCCTGCTGATGGTGATTATAGCGGTTCAGATGCTTGCTTCCGGGAGCACCCCGATAGGCCCCTTTTCCCGCTCGTGGCTGGTTGTCGGGGTAGGTCTTCTGTTTGCGGCGCTGGGAATTGTCTCCTGTATCATTCCGGAAATCCTGGTTCCTGCGTTGACGGTTCTCGTGGGGGTGCTGAACATACTGGGCGGCGTGATTGCTCTGGCGAAACTGCGGGCTTCACGTCCCAGTCATCCCGAAGGGCCGCGTGAACCCGTCCCTCCTCTGTTTGCAAGGCTTTTTGCGGCTCAGGTGACCCTGAATCTGTTGACGATCATGTTCGGCAGTTCGATGCTCATCCCGGGTCTGGTTCCCACACCGGTCATCGGTGTTATTCTCGCCGCGAACGGATGCGTTCTTCTGTATCTTGTGCGCATCCTGGTCGCTCTCAACAAAATGTGGGGCGCTATGGGGAAAGCCGCATGACCTCCTTTGTTGAAGCAATTCTCATCAACTGATGGATTAAGGAAGTTGGTCATGTTCAGGTTCGAAGAAGGAAAGTGTTACAGGATGCCGGCCCATTTTGGCAGATGGGTCTTTGATCCCGCCGCGAAGGCCATCTACAACGACGTGGTGACTTTGGCCTTCAATTACACGACCGATGGAGACCTGCTCTCCGGGTATATTCCGGAAGGCTTCGAGCTGGTCAGGCCTGAACTGATGATTCAATACCAGCAGTGCCGGCAGGTTGAATGGATGGCAGGCTCGTATTACAACCTGGTTACGCTCGCTGCCCCGGTGCGTTTCAACGGCCGCCATGACCGGGTGGAAGGTGTGTTTGCCCTTGTGGTTTGGGAGAACAAGACCACGCCGATCCTGACGGGAAACACGATGGGCGTGCCCAAGATCTTCGCCGATATTGAAGACCCGCACATCATGGGCGACACCTACCGCGCGCGCCTCAGCTATGAATGCAGCACGTTCCTGCAACTGGAAATGACAGGCGCCGAGCCGATGCCCGGGGAGCAGGTGAAAACCTTTCATCTGGACGTGAACTCCATGGGATGGCGTTATGTTCCGAAAGTGGGTGCTCCGGGGGCGGATTTGAGCCAGCCCGTTCTCTTCCCCATGCGGAGCGAACCTGATGCCGCCTGGGGGGGGGCCACGGAACGGTCACATGGACGGAATTGACGTGGGATCAAAGCCCCAGGCAATGGCATATCATCAAGGCGCTGGCCGGCTTGCCCATTCTCGAGATGGCGCCCATCATGATGACACGGGGCCGCGCGATTCTGATGGAAGCGCGGGGGCGCGTCCTCCGGTAGCGGACCGTTTATTTGGAAACAGACAAAAGGAGGCGTGAGGCATGAAGGAATACTATGAAAACAAGGTGGCTGTGGTCACCGGCGGAGCGTCGGGAATCGGATTGGCCCTTGCCGAGACCATGCTCTCCTATGGGGCCGGGCAGGTCGTGATCGCGGACTTCAACGATGAGAACCTCAAACGGGAGACCGGGCGGCTTGACAGGGCCTATCCCGGCAAGGTGCTCGGTCTCCACTGTGACGTCACGAAGGAAGGGGACGTCCAGGGGATGATCACAAGGGCCGCCGAGTTCGGGGGGCGTATCGACATCCTGATCAACAACGCGGGCGCAGGCCTGGGAGGGTCTTTTGAAGCACAGACGAATGAGGATTGGGAGAAGGCGTTCGCCCTGAACTTCTACGGGGCGCTGTACGGCATTCGCGCCGTGCTGCCGATCATGCGGCAGCACGGAGGAGGGCATATCGTGGATATCATTTCCGGCATTGCGTTTTCGCCGATGGCCCAGCAGACGATGTATTCTGCCACCAAGGCGGCACTGAACGGGCTGACGCTTGCCCTTCGCTACGAGTTGTGGGACGAGAATATCCGCGTGTCATCGGCGACGCCGGGTACGACAGCCACCTCGATCTGGAAAGTCGGCGGCCGTGAGGCCCCACCGAGCGCGCAGTCGCCGGAGCAGTCCGCGCAGAACATCCTCGCGGGGGTGGCAAGAAACGAGCGGCTGGTCCTCGGCGATCAGGGTGACGTCATGGGTGCGAGGTACTGCTTCAACCCCGATTTGGCTGCCGCACAGGACGATTACCTGCTGAACGTCGCCCGCAAGCGGCGACGCGGCGAGTGGGCCGTGTAATCGGCAGATGAAAAAAAGCGAAGGAGACCATCGTGAAATACGGAAACTCCCTTATTCCGCACGAGCAGACCGGAACCGCCGAGCACTTTGGCGCCCCAGGCAGAGCCGGGGGGCGCCTCAGGCAAATCGTGAAAATTCTCCCGATCCCTTCGAGCCGGACGCTGGGCCATTTCTGTTCATGCCTCTTTTTTCTGGTTCTCCTCCCCGCCATAGTCCCGGCACAATCCGCTGAAAACGACACTAAGGCCACGACCGTCGCGGGATCATCGGCAAGCGCCATACCGGGAGACCCAGCCGTTTTGCAGCATGGAATGCATGTCGTTGCTTTCGGCGCAGCCGAGGAAGGTCTAAGAGTGTCAGGTCTCCCGCTGAGAATGGAATCTGACTAGAAACTCGTAGGAGAAATCGAAAGGGCTGAGGCCATGCTTAATAATCTGTGATCTGTAGACCCTTTTATGATTCTGATTTCCTTTTGTGATTTCTTCATGATTTCCAAAAGTCTTTTTCTAACAGGGATATACAGGACACATCCAAAACCGTTATCAGGGTGAATCCATCGCCCTTCATCCTGTGTATCCTGTCCATCCTGTTCATTCTGCGCAGCCGTTCCCCGTGTCTTGATGCCTTTCCGATTCCATTTGCTTTCTTAACCACAGGCCTGTTTTCACTACCCATTGTACATGCCTGCCCGCGGCATGGCTTGGCGCAGCGGCAGGCAGGAATATCGATTTCATCAGTATTCAGTGAAATAAATGCAACCTGAACCCCCCAGGGTAATAAGAGAGAGGAAAGATAGGATATAATTTGATCCTGTAAGCGCAGAGGACTACGACGCCTCTGCGTTGCGGCGACAGCCGGCGCAGACTGCGTTGTGTGCGTCACGGATGAGGGAAAATGGGAAGGGTTCGGAGAGGAAGTCCCTGGAAAGGGTACATGGCATGCCGATTCAGGACGAAAAGTCAAAGAAGGCATTCCGGCAAATACCCCTTGGAGTCAATGCTCGGTCAGTTGAACTCAGGCGGTCGAAGGGGTCAAGAGATGGTTTTTCCGGTGACCGGCCGCGGATTGACGAGACGGTACGCACTAGACAAGCGGAGGTATCTGATGAAATCTGACATTCTTTTCATATTGCTGTTTCTGCTGCTGACCGGATGCGCCCACGTGTTCAGTCAGCAGGCCGAAAGCCTGGTGGACCCGACGGTGAGCTTTGACCAGCTGAAACGGAACCCCGCGGCATATGCAGGCAAGTATGTGAAGCTGGGCGGTACCATTGTCCAGACGAAAAACACGAAGGAGGGATCCCAGGTTGAAATCGTACAGTTCATGCTGGACAGCGGCGACATCCCCGATGATACCTCCCGGTCCGGTGGCAGGTTCCTTGCGATCACCCCCGATTTCCTGGACACCATGATCTACAAGGCCGAGCGGCCCGTAGCCATCATCGGTGTGGTCAAGGGCGAAAAGACCCTGCCTCTCGGCGAGACGGAGTACACGTATCCGCTCGTCTCCATCGTGGAAATACACGTCTGGAAGGAGCCCATTGTGTCTCAGTATCCGCCGCCATATCCGCCATACTATTACCCCGGGCTTTACGACGGTTGGTGGTACGGGCTGCCGTACTGGAGGTACCCATGGGGGCCGTACTGGTAGGTAAACAGGTTGATAGACTGAAGACTGAAGGAAAATCTCAATCGATCACGCTTACGCTCATCACCAGACGGAAAACAGCGAGGAAAAACAGCCATGAAATGCCTGATGGATCACATCGTCCTGAATGTGAGGGACGTGGAAAGGGAAGTGGAGTTTTACACCGTGGTTCTCGGATTTGCTCCCGAGCGGCTCGAGCTGTATCGCGCGGGCAATGTCCCGTTCCCCTCGGTCCGGATCAATCCCGACACGATCATCGACCCTTTTCCGGAAAGCATGTGGGCCGGCGAGCTGCACGGAGAAGGGTCGCGGACGAACCTCCAGCACTTTTGCCTGTCGGTGCGCAGGGAAGACCATGAAAGGCTGTTCGACCGGATTATCAGACTGGGTGTAGAAATTAGGGAATAATCCGAGACATCCCCGTATTTCGCAAGTTTTTCCTGGCAAAAACTGGAGAGTGTCCCTAGTTTTCTAGTATTCTCCGGTCCATGCCGGTGCGGAATGCTTCCAAGGGTATCATCATATAGGGTTTCGATGGTTGAAAAAATGGGAAAGCTTGATCGGTATATTGAGGTTGTATGGAAGGTTGTAAAGAAAGACACCTGGAAAACGAGGTACCACCAGAGGTACCACAGAAAGAAAAAGGGATTGGCCGTTTTTGGCTAACCCCTTGTTTTTATTGGAGGCGGCGAGCGGATTTGAACCGCTGAATAAAGGTTTTGCAGACCTCTGCCTTACCACTTGGCTACGCCGCC
>CAZFCG010000091.1:0-4044 GCA_964517595.1 uncultured Geobacter sp.
GCTGGCGGTACGCCTTCAACCCTTCAAAAATCGCCTGGCCATAGTGGAAAACCATAGCTGAAGGCTCAATTTCCATGGTCCCGTACGGGACAATGCGCGGGTCATACCAGCCTTGTTTCGCTTCATAGTCCATCACAAACATGTAGTCTGTGAAAATATGGCCAAAGCCGAGTTTCGACTCGTCTTGTGGTTTCTCTTTTCGTTCCGTGCGCTTAGTAAATGTGATTTCCGGAAACACGTCTTAATCCTCCCTTTACCCTCTACGATCTTTGCTAAACATTTCCCGTTATTATAGACGTTCCTCTAGCGAGGAACAAGAAAGGGCCTTCGCATAAGTTCTAAAGCATGCGTGGAACTTCACGTTTTTACGTACCTTCTTCTTCCGATTTTTTCTGCTATCATCGTAAGGGATTGCTACGAGAAGGAGAAACTATGGCAGAGAGGCTTTTTCATCTACAAGCCGGCTACAAACCTACCGGTGACCAGCCGGAGGCGATTCGTGAATTAACCGACGGAATCATACACGGAGATAAGGCGCAGACGCTCTTAGGGGTCACAGGATCCGGTAAGACCTTTACGATGGCGAATGTCATTCAGAATGTCCAGAAACCGACCTTGGTTATTGCCCACAATAAAACCTTGGCCGGACAGCTCTGTGAAGAATTTCGTGCGTTCTTCCCGGATAATGCCGTGGAATATTTTGTAAGCTATTACGATTATTATCAACCGGAAGCCTATATCCCCGGGACAGATACCTACATTGAGAAAGACTCCTCGATTAATGACGAAATCGACCGCATGCGCCACTCGGCAACGGCTTCTTTGCTTGAGCGGAGAGACGTGATTGTTGTGGCTTCCGTTTCGTGTATTTATGGTTTGGGTGACCCGGAAGATTATAAGGAGATGATGATTCATCTTCGCACGGGGATGACCATGGATCGAGATCTGCTGATTGAGGAGCTGGTGCGGCTTCAATACAGTCGAAACGATTATGAATTGAAGAGAGGTACTTTCCGAGTTCGCGGGGACAGCCTGGATATTCACATGGTGAATACAGACGATACTTTCCTCCGGGTGTCTTTTTTCGGTGATGAGATCGATAAAATGGTGGAGATGAATACCTTGAGCGGGAAGGCGATCGCCGGCCGAAGTTACATCAATATCACCCCGGCGAGTCACTATGCGACTACGGATCTCAAAATGAAACGGGCTATTGTGTCCATTGAAGCGGAGCTTGAAGAACGCTTAGCTGTCCTTCGAGATGAAGGGAAGATCGTCGAGGCGTATCGCCTAGAGCAGCGGACTCGTTACGATCTGGAAATGCTCCAGGAAACGGGCTTTACGAAAGGGATTGAGAACTATTCTCGTCACCTGAGCGGTAGGCCGGCTGGGAGTATGCCGAATACCTTGATTGATTTCTTTCCGGATGATTTTCTCTTGATGATCGATGAATCGCATCAAACGGTTTCGCAAATTGGGGCGATGTATAACGGGGACCACTCGCGGAAACAGTCGCTGGTCGATTTTGGCTTTCGTTTACCTTCGGCTTTTGATAATCGTCCACTGCGTTTCGAAGAGTTTGAAGAGAAGATCAATCAAGTGGTCTTTGTGAGTGCGACACCAGGGAAATATGAGAAAGAACATGCTGTACGTGAAGTGGAGCAGGTGATTAGGCCTACCGGCCTCATTGACCCGCAGATTTCGATCCATCCGATTGAAGGGCAGATTGAGTATCTGATTGGTGAGATTAAGCGCACCATTGAACGGGGCGAGAGAGCCATGGTGCTGACGCTGACCAAGCGCATGGCCGAAAACTTTACAGAGTTCTTAAGCGGGAACGGCCTTCATGTGAAATACCTGCACTCGGATATCGTGAATGAGGAACGTTTGGCGATTTTACGTGATCTCCGCAATGGGAAATTTGATGTCTTGGTGGGGATCAACCTCCTTAGAGAGGGCTTGGATCTGCCGGAAGTGTCTTTGATTGCCATCTTGGATGCCGATAAAGAAGGCTTCCTTCGTTCGACCACCTCACTGATCCAGATCATAGGGCGTGCGGCTCGAAATGTTCATGGGCATGTCATTATGTTTGCGGATGAAGTGACAGACTCCATGTTTCGAGCGATTGAAGAGACGAACCGCAGACGAGCAATCCAGGAAGCTTATAACCAAGAGCATGGGATTGTTCCGAAGACGATCTATAAGGAAATTCGCAATACCTTGGATACCTTCGAGGAGATTGTGGGTGAAGAAGGCATCGAAACGATTGCAAGACCCGGGGAGAAGGTCTCGTTCAAGGAACAGATTGCCCAGATGAAGCCGGTGGAGCTTGCCAAATTGGTATCTCGTCTGGAGCGCGAGATGAAACAAGCGGCTTCAGACCTGGAATTCGAGCAGGCTGCCGAGCTTCGTGATCTGATGATTTATGCGAAAGGACGTCTTTCTGCCTAATTTCTCCATTTTGCGTAAACTCTTGCTCAGTAAATGGTACAATCATAGTATATTGTCCTGAATCAAAGGAGGGTAGACACATGGTCGACTACAAGAAGGAATATGAACTCTGGTCAGAAGATCCTTATTTCAGTGAGCAAACTCGCAGTGAACTAGCTGCCATCAGAGAAGATGATGCTGAAATTTTTGATCGCTTCTATCAGAACTTGTCTTTCGGGACCGCCGGCTTGCGCGGTGTCCTGGGAGCCGGTACGAATCGGATGAATGAGTACACGGTTGCTCAGGCAGCTGAGGGCTTCGCCCGTTACCTAGACACCTTAGGAGAAGAAGCGAAGAACAGAGGCGTTGCGATCTGCTTCGACTCCAGACATCGCTCTGAAGAGTTTGCGCATATGTCCGCTTCGATTTTGGCGGCACATGGGATCCGTTCCTACTTAATGGATGAACTCCGCCCCGTTCCAATGCTGTCCTACACCGTAAGGTATTTCAACTGCATTGGCGGCATCATGGTGACGGCCAGCCATAACCCGGCCAAGTACAACGGCTATAAAGTCTATGGCGAAGATGGGGGTCAGCTCCCACCCGATGCGGCAGACTTAGTCGCCGCCGAAATGGCAAAGATTACGGATTACAGAACCCTGCGCTGGGAAGACCTAGAAGATGCCGCATCAACCGGCCTCATCTCCATGGTCGGCCCGGAAATTGACGACAGCTATCTTGCTTATCTCAAAGACATTAGTATTTCCTCGGACGCCGTTTCGCGTCACAAGGACATGAAGATTGTTTATACACCACTTCATGGTGCCGGAAATAAACCGGTCAGACGGATTCTGAAGGAAATTGGTTTTGAGAACGTTCTGGTGGTTCCAGAACAGGAGAAGCCAGATGGTGCCTTCCCCACAGTGTCCTTCCCAAACCCGGAAGAGCGTTCCGCTTTGCAACTGGCCATTGACTTGGCTGCGAAAGAAGAGGCGGACCTCGTCATTGCAACCGATCCGGACTCCGACAGAACCGGCTTGGCGGTCAGGATGCCCTCCGGGGACTTCGAAGTCATGACCGGAAACCAGATTGGTCTTCTGCTCATGGACTACATCTTGTCAGAGAAGAAGAACCGCGGGAATTTGCCAGACAAGTCATTTGTTGTCACGACGATTGTTTCTTCCAGATTGGTAAAGAAGATTGCCGAGGCCTTCGGTGTGGATATGTTCATCACGCTTACTGGCTTCAAGTTCATCGCTGAACAGATTAAGTTGCATGATGAAGATGGCGACATGCACTTCCAATTCGGGTATGAAGAGAGCTTCGGCTATTTGGCCGGGACGAAAGTTCGCGACAAGGATGCGGTCGTTGCCAGCATGCTCTTAGCCGAACTCGCAGCGGTCTGCGCCGACTCCGGCGAGACCCTCTATGACCGCATGCAAACGCTCTATCAGACCTATGGCTATGCGGCGGAAAAGACGATCTCAGTCTATTCTGAAGGGGCGGAAGGACAGGCGAAAATTGCGAAGGCTATGGAGGCTTTGCGCAAGGAGAAATCTCCGGAAATTGCTGGCATCAAAGTCCAGTATATTCGCGATTACGAGACGAAAGAAC
>CAZFCG010000091.1:4056-6490 GCA_964517595.1 uncultured Geobacter sp.
GCCTCAATACCCAGACCGGTGAAACCGATGCGATCGATATCGCTAAGTCCAATGTTTTGCTCTATGAACTCAATGAAATGGATTGGATGTGTGTCCGCCCCTCGGGGACAGAGCCGAAAATCAAGATCTACTTCGGTTGCTATGCACCGACAAGCGAAGCGGCACAAAAAGAGCTTGAATCCGTTGAGAGTCGTTTCAGAACCTATGTTGAGTCTTATCTCTAAGGTAAAGCCCCTTTAAATCAACACATGTGCCCTGTCCTCCTATGAAGGACAGGGCATTTTTCAACAAACGAATCGAGACAGAATCGCAAGATTTCGTTCGTACAACAGAAGGCCCCTTGTGCTAAAGTGAGGAGACTTGTTTCACGGAGGTTAGCACTTGGCTTTTACCCATTTACATTTACATACCGAATACAGTCTTTTGGATGGAGCCAACAGACTGAGAGACCTACCTACGAGGCTTCGTGAGTTGGGACAAGAGGCTTGTGCAATCACGGATCATGGCGTGATGTACGGCGTCGTGGATTTCTATCAGAGCATGAAGAAAGAAGGCCTGAAGCCCATTATCGGGGCTGAAGTCTATGTTGCCCCGGAAGGACGTCTCATCAAGGAGAAAGGGTCCTCGTACGGACACCTGATCCTCCTGGCCGAAAACAACGAAGGCCTGAAGAACTTAAACAAAATTGTATCTCAAGGCTTTATCGATGGTTTCTACTACAAACCCCGTGTCGACTATGAGATTTTGCGAGCCCACAGTAAGGGCTTGATCTGTCTTTCTGCCTGCCTCTCCGGGGAAGTCCCTCGAGCGCTCTTGCAGGGAGACCGGGCTTTGGCGAAAGAAAAGGCGATTCTCTACCGCGAGATCTTCGGGCCTTCGAACTACTACTTCGAAGTGCAAGCGAATCAGATGCCAGAACAGATGAAGGTGAATCGCGAACTGCGCCTATTGGGGCAGGAGCTTGCTATTCCGCTGGTTGCGACCAATGACGCCCACTATCTGAAGGACGGAGATGCGGCCTCGCACGAAATTCTCCTCTGCATGCAGACCGGGAAACGGCTTAGTGATCCGGATCGGATGCGGATGGGCTGCGATAATCTCTACGTGAAGTCGGAAGAGGAGATGCGCCGCGATCTGCCAGATTACCTGGATGCGATCGACAACACCCAGGTCATTGCCGCACGCTGCCATGCGGAGCTTGACTTCGATACGATTCACTTGCCGGCCTTTGATGCGCCAGGCGGGCAGGATAGCCCGACTTTTTTACGTGAAGAATGCCTACGTGGTCTCCGGAAGCGCTTGGAACTTCCGCACAAGAGCCCCGACCAAGCGTATTTTGAACGCCTGGATCAGGAACTTTCGGTCATCATCAATATGGGCTTCACCGATTACTACCTGATCGTGTGGGATTTCATTCGCTATGCCAAGGAAAAGGAGATCATGGTGGGGCCGGGGCGCGGCAGCGGCGCCGGCTCCATCGTGGCCTATTCCCTGGGCATCACCATGCTGGACCCCCTGAAGTACAACCTGCTCTTTGAGCGCTTTCTGAACCCCGAGCGCGTCACCATGCCCGATATCGACGTGGACTTCTGCTACGAGCGCCGGCAGGAGGTCATCGACTACGTGGCCCGCAAGTATGGCGAGGACCACGTGAGCCAGATCATCACCTTCGGCACCATGGCGGCCAAGGGCGTCATCCGGGACGTGGGCCGAGTGCTGGGCATGAGCTACCAGGAGACCGACGCCGTGGCCAAGGCCGTGCCCTTCGACCTGGGCATGACCCTGGAAAAGGCCCTGCATCTCTCCCCCCTCCTGCACCAGATGTACACCGACCGGGAGGACGTGAAAAAGCTCATTGATACGGCTCTCACCCTGGAGGGCATGCCCCGGCACGCCTCCACCCACGCCGCGGGGGTGCTCATCACCGGCAAACCGGTGATCGAATACGTCCCCCTGCAGCGCAACGACGAGGTCGTCACCACCCAGTACCCCATGGGCACCATTGAGCGGCTGGGCCTGCTGAAAATGGACTTCCTGGGCCTGCGCACCCTTACGGTGATCCGGGATACGTTGGAGATGATGCGCCAGCTGGGCGTGGACATGAAGCCCGAGGACATCCCCATGGACGACCCCGAGGTGTACAAGATGATCTCCGACGGGGACACCGACGGCGTGTTCCAGCTGGAAGGCAGCGGCATGCGTACCTTCCTCACCGCCATGCGCCCGGAGAATTTCGAGGACATCATCGCCGCCATTTCCCTCTACCGCCCCGGGCCCATGGAGTCCATCCCCCGCTATATCCAGGGCAAGCAGAACCCGCAAAGCGTCCACTACGAAACCCCGCTTTTGAAGCCCATCCTGGACGTGACCTACGGCTGCATGGTCTATCAGGAGCAGGTGATGCAGATCGTGCGGGACCTGGCCGGGTACAGCT
>CAZFCG010000091.1:6500-10484 GCA_964517595.1 uncultured Geobacter sp.
GTGGACGGGGACGGCCAGGCGGTCATCCCCGGCTGCGTGCGCAACGGCGTCAGCGAGGATGTGGCCAACCAGATTTACGACGAGATGATCTCCTTTGCCTCCTACGCCTTCAATAAATCCCACGCCGCGGCCTACAGCGTGGTGGCCATGCAGACCGGCTGGCTCAAGCGCTATTATCCCGAGCCCTTCATGGCCGCCATTATGAACAGCGTCTTTGGCAACTCCGCCAAGATTGCCGCCTATATCCAGTACTGCCGGGGGCGGAACATCCCCATCCTGCCCCCCAGCGTGAACGCCTCCCAGTGGAAGTTCACCGTGGAGCGCCTGCCCGACGGCCGCCTGGGCATCCTCTTTGGCCTGGGGGCGGTGAAGAACGTGGGCGCGGGGGCGGTGGACGCCATTGTGGCCCAGCGGCAGAAGGCCCCCTTCAAGGATATCTTCGATTTCTGCCGCCGCATTGACACCGAGGCGGTGAACAAGCGCGTGGTGGAAAGCCTCATCAAGGCAGGGGCCTTTGACTTCACCGGCGCCCGCCGCAGCCAGATGATGGCCGTGTACGATACGGAGCTGGACGCCGCCATCTCCCAGCGCAAGAGCAACGTGGCCGGGCAGCTGAGCCTGTTCGACCTGGGCGCGGACATGGGCATGGCCCCCCAGCCGCCCCGCATGCCCCCCCTGCCGGAGCATCCCCTTCGGGCGCTGCTGGCCATGGAGAAGGAGGTCACCGGCATCTACATCACCGGCCACCCCCTGGACGAGCACCGGGCCCTGCTGGAAAAGATGACCTTCTCCACCGCGGACCTCAGCGAGCTGGAGGACCGCCCCGACCACGGCATGTCCCTGGACGGCCAGCTGGTGGAGATGGGCGGCATCCTCACGGAGGTGAAGGGCAAGGCCACCAAGAAGGGCGCCTACATGGGCTTCATCACCCTGGAAGATCTCAGCGGGCAGATTGAGTGCCTGGTGTTCCCCAAGGTATTCGAGCGCTACCAGGGCACCATCGCCGCGGACGACCTGGTGGTGCTGGAGGGCCGGCTGTCCATCCGGGAGGAGGAGGCCCCCAAGCTGCTGGTGGAAACCATCACCCCCCTGGAGGAGTGGACCCCCGGCGGCCTGGAGCGCCGGCGCCCCGCCCCCCAGGGCCGCCGCTCCGCCGCCCCCCACAAGGCCCCCGCCCCCAAGACCGACGCCCAGTGGGCGCAGGAGGCCCCGGCCAAGCTGTTCCTCCGCCTGCCCCGCAACCTGCTGGAGGACGCCACCGCCCGGCTGGCCCTGCACCCCGGCTCGGTACCCGTATACATGCACATCCCCGCGGAAAAGCTCACCCTGCTTTCGCCCCGCACCTCCTGGTGCGACGGCTCCCCCGCCTGCCTGGACCGCCTGCGGGAGCTGCTGGGCGCGGGCAACGTGAAGCTCACGGAGAAATAAAGCGCGTGTCTTTTCGCCATGGGGCGTAACCAATACATTTTCATGAAAGAGGTGGCATTACATGACAAAGCGACTGTTGACCCTTTTGATGGCGCTGCTGCTGCTGGCGGGATGCGTTCCCGCCCAGGCGGAGGAAGCGGCCGGCCCGGTGGTAACCCTGCTGGACGGCGCCGGTCAGGCGGTGGGGCAAGGTGTACTCCTGGAGGCCGGGCAGGAAGTGCTGGTGCCCGCCTCCCTGGCGGAAACCGCTGGCCTGCAGGTACAGGCCGGTGAAGCGACCATCCCGGTGTCGGGGGTGGAAGCCAGCGGGGAGCTGGCCGCCGTGCTGCGCCTGGAGGCGCAAACCCGGGACCCTCTGCCCCTGGCGGCGGAGGACCCCGCGGTATTCTCCCGGGTGGAGGCGGTTTCCGCCCAGGGCGAGACGTCGGCCTGCACGGTGCTCACCCAGGTGAGCCTGGCGGACGGCTGGGGCTTCACCTTCCGGGATGAAGCCGATACGGCGCAGCCGGGCAGCGCCCTGATCAACGACGCGGGCGAACTGGCCGGGCTGGTGCTGGGCGCCTGGGCGGATATGCCCAATGCCAAGGTAGCCCTGGGCGCCGAGGCCATCGCCGCCCTGCAGGGCAATACCCAAACCAATGTCCTGAACCCCCTCCCTGAAAAGGAAGCGCCCGCCGCTCCCGAGGGCAAGCACGAGGACCCCACTGCTTCCAAACCCCAAAAGGAAGAGCCCCTTTCCGTCAGCGGTACGGTGTTCCTGGAGAACATCTCCCTGACCATGCGCGGCGCGGATGAGCTGGAAGTGGACTGGGCCGGCAGCGAGGTTACCGACCGGCGCGACGACAGCGTTTTTGCGGTTTACTACGGTAGCATGGACAGCCCCTACACCTGGTGGGAGGAAGCAAGCGGGGAGGAGACTTCCCTGATTGTGAACGTGATCCCGGGGCAGACCTACGCGGTATGGGTACAGCACGGCCACGGAGAAGTGGACACCACGCTGGACATGAGCGATGAGGAAATTCTCACCTGCGTGGCATTCATGGATGTTCCCGAGGCCAAGGTATTCAACAAGTACGGCTATCAGCAGGATGAGATTTATTTCTGCCTGACCACGGAGGACGGAAATAATGCGATGCCTGCCGCGTTCACCTTCACCTCGGAGGAGCTTTCCACCCGGGGGCAGGAACTGCGGCTGAACGTAACCTCCACCTACCGCGTAAAGCGGGACACCACCGCGAACATGGGCATTGCCATGATAACGCCTTCCGGCGAATGCTACGACTCCTGGGGAGAATTCCTTTTTGAGGCCGATCTGGACGAGGATGTATGGTACCTTGCCCTGGGCACCCTTCAGGATGACTACCTGCAATACAACCCGACCTGGGAGCCCGGCGTATATACCGTATCCCTGTATTTTGACGGCGCCCTGGCCGCTCAGCTACCGTTCACCGTGCAGTAACTCCCCCAGGCTCTGTCCGCCGAGCGCGGGCAGAGCATTTTCCCAAACCAGCCAAGGAGCCGGAAGGATGATCGCCTCCGGCTCCTTTCTTATTCGCCAGCGCTGCGGACCAAGCCGCCGCCCGACGCGTCCTGACTGCGGACGAACCGGTCCGCCTCTTCAGCATGTGCCTCGGGCGCTTGCCAGACGCGCCCCCCGTTTTCTCTCCCCGCGCTCCGGGCGTCTGCGCCCAGGGGCGCCCGCTGCGCGTTCCTTGGCAAGGGCAGCGCATAGCGTTTTGACTTGCCGTCCTTCCCGGCAAAGCGGCAGCGTGAAGGCTGCCATCCTCATCGCTGCGGCAGGCCGGCAAAGCAACAAAAAAGCGGCCTCGCTTCCGGCAGGCTTGCCAGCGAGGCCGCGTATGTCCTTGGGGCGCTGCAATAGGCTTTTTCTCCTGTTTGATAAGCGGCTGCCGAGGGCCCGTCCCAGGAAACCGGTTCCTGAAAAAGATTGTCCCCCGCCGCTCAGCAATACGTCAGTAAATCAATCGCTTACGGGATATACATGCTGGTATTCCGTCCTGTTCAGCTCCTGCAAGCACTCCAGCTCCCGCATGTCCCGATCCCGGTTCCCAATCAGGCAGGTCAGCACCAGCGTAAAGAGCAGCAAAGCCAGGAACAACATAAAACCGCGCACCTCCTTGTGCATCGATCCAATGAGTTTTGCATGATTCCCTGCGTTTGCAGGTATCTCCGTCTATATTATACGGCTTTTGGCGCAAATTGCAAGGGATTTTGCATAATTTCCTGCATTTTGTGGCGCAGCATGCTCCGCTCCTGCCATTTTCCGCGGACGCAGCGTCCAACAGCCGGAAAAAAGCGGACGCAAAAAAGGCTGCTCATCGTTCAAAGACGAATAAGCAGCCGCAGACTGTCAAAAAAACCTGGGGAGGCGTCGGAGGGGCCGCAGCCCCTTCGACTTTCATTCGTACCCGACGGCTTTGCCGGCGGGGCGGGTTGTTGATTTTGCTTGCAAAATCAATTCCTTTCAACTTCGGACGACCTCTGGTTGGCCGAAGTTGCTTCCTCGAAAAAGTGGTGAAAACCACTTTTTCGACA
>CAZFCG010000092.1:0-10394 GCA_964517595.1 uncultured Geobacter sp.
AAGGCAATGGGAAACGGTCTTTTGACAGTGAACGGTGACACCCAGGGTGCGTTTTATTCCACAATATCGGAAGCTTGTGTCGCGGACTCGGTCGTAGATTCCTTGTCAAGCGGTGTCATTTTTACCGATGTCTCGGGAATTTTGACATACATGAACCGCGCGGCTGAAACGTTTCTGAAGGTGTTCAAGGAGACCGTTCTCGGCAAGCGGGTAGACATGCTCCCCCTGCGAACCCCGTTGTATAAGGTCCTGAGCGAGGATTACCGTGATTTCCCCGTCGAGATGAATATTTTCGGCCGCGTAATTGAGGTAAGGTCTTCCACCGTAGTCTCCCCTGAGAACGAACTGCTTGGAAATATCGTGGAGCTGCTGGACGTCAGCCGGGAACGACGGGAAAAACGAAACAGGGAAGAGTTCGTGGCCAAGATGACCCATGATCTGAAATCACCGCTGATGGTAATGCAGGGATACATCCAGGCTATCCGGCTTGGCATGCTGGGTGAAATAGAACCGAAATTGGCCGACACCCTTGCCGATATGGAGAGAAGCGGAAAGAATCTCCACGCCATGATTGAGGATTTGCTGGATGTTTATCGCCTGGAAATGGGGCTTGTTCAGGTCAGGAGAAAGAGGTGCGACATACGCCGGTTTCTGGAGGAATGTTGCCGGGACAGGCAGTTGGAGGTGGACGAACAGGGGCTGACCCTGGTTCTGAAGATGTGCCGCTCCTTTCCCGAGGCCGAGTTTGACGAAAAACAACTGTCCCGTGTTTTTGCAAACATCATCGGCAATGCGGTAAAATTTACTCCACGTCATGGTAAAATAACGGTCACGGCGGCCGTGCGTCGAGAAAATCTGCATGTGTCCGTGCGAGATACCGGTATAGGCATTGAAGCTGACGACATCCCCCATATCTTCAATAAATACTACCGCTCCGAAAAAGCCGCGGGTTTCAAAGGCTCGGGTCTCGGTCTCGCCTTGAGCAGAGAGATCGTAGAGGCCCATGGCGGCACGATTACCGTAAAGAGCCTCGAAGGGAAGGGAAGCACTTTTACGGTAATTGTCCCGATCCATGAGAGGAATTAGAACTTTCGATTATTCAGGGCTACTTGAAGAAATCGTTAAAGTTATGAGGCGAAGAAACGATAAGAAATAAGAAACTTGATGCAGCATCCGGCCACCGGTCCGGGCGTCTCGTAACCCGGTTCATTGCGTCACCTGTAATTCCGGTTATCCGCCGCGCATCATCCACACGGATCGAAATAAATGATTGAGAGGAGAGTTAATTATGGCGAATGTATTGATTGTCGATGATTCTTCGACGATGAGGAAGATTATTTCCCGCTCTTTACGGCAGGCAGGACTGCCCGTGGACGACATTTATGAGGCGGGTGACGGCATTGAAGGCCTCAGCGCCCTTGGCGACAAGAAGGTGGATCTGATCCTTTCTGACATAAACATGCCGAATATGGACGGCCTGGAATTCATTAAGCAGGTTCGCGCCAACGGCAATAATGTGCCGATAGTCATGATCACCACGGAAGGCGGAGAGGACATCATCAAGGAGGCCCTTTCCAACGGCGCCAGCGCCAGCATCAAGAAGCCCTTTACCCCTGATCAGCTCAATGAAAAACTGGGAGGTCTCCTATGACACTGGACGCCGCGGTTGGAGAGGCTACCCATCTCAAGGAAGATGATATGGCGCGTCATGTTATCGACGCGACAAAGGAAGTCTTTTCCACAATGGTGATGATGGACCTCGAAGAGTGCTATCCCCTGGAAGATTCCGTTACCCACTTCCATTGCAGCATCAGCGGAATGGTTGGCCTTGCCGGTTCCTATACCGGTATTCTCGCCGTCCATTGTCCCCAGAGTTTCGCGATGAAGATCACCTCAAACATGCTGGGAATGGACGTGGACGAGATGGGAGAAGACGTGAACGATGCCCTTGGAGAGATAGCCAACATGCTGGGGGGGTATGTGAAGATGGTCCTGTCCAAGGGCGGTATGGACATAAACCTTTCGATTCCAACGATAATATCGGGCGAAGAATACTCCATCAACTCCATGGCTGAGAGCGACTGCGTGGTCGTTCCTTTTACATTTGAAGAACAGAAGTTTCTTGTAAGTCTCAAACTCCACAAGGAATAGTCGCATAAACCACAGGAACGGTCTGCCACATGTCTGAATATGTAAAATTGCGCAAGATGATCCAGTCGGCCTTGAGGCAATCCGCGGAAGAGAGCAGCCTTCTGCTGGGCAAGGAGCTGACGGTTGATGATACGGAAGTCCTGGATTCGGAAAAGGCGAAATACCTTGACGAGCTTGAGGACTCCGCGTTTATCGTTCCCGTTGAATCCCGCGATGATTACCCGGGCCGTTTTTTCATGGTTTTTGCCCTGCGTGACGCAATCCTGATGAGCGGGATACTTCTCGGCATCCCGCCCGCCCGCATATCCGAAAAGCGAAAACTCCTTATCCTTGAGGCTGACGATATAGATGCCTTCTCCGAGATAGCCAACCAGATCATCGGTTCATTCAATCCGGTTTTTCAGCCTTGTCTTCCCAACAAGTTTCACCTGAAGCAGCTCCCGCCTACAAAGTACGTCCCCCAGATGGACGAGATTACCGAAGAACTCCCTTTGCCTGACGGGGAGTTTCTGGTTTACAAGGTTCAGATGAAACTGGGAGGTGAAGAGCTGAACCGCTTCGACATCCTGGTCCCCTTTTCCCTGGCCGATCTGTTCGATCCCCAGGAGGATTCTCCAGCTCATCACGATGACGCGGGAGATGGAGAAGGCGCCGCCCATGACCAGGCTGAATCCCTGCGGAGACTTTTCCCCTCCGATGACGAGACCCAGGCGCCGGCTGATCAACAGGCAGCGAAGCGTGTGGTTCTGGTCCTTGAAGACGACGTAGGTGATCGGGAAAAGGTAAAAAAATGGCTCGCTTCCAGAGGCTTCACGGCGATTACCGCCAACCTCGCTGAAGATCTGAACAAGTATTTCCAGCAGAATGGTGTCGAGGCGGTCGTTCTTGGAACGACAAAGGCCGAACAATGGGAGTTGTCGCTTTGCTCCCGGTTGAAGGATATGTCCCGGAATCCCGGGCTTCCCATTATCATGTCCGCCCCCCAGTGGACTCGCACCGGTGTTCTCAAGGCGGTCCAGAGCGGCGCCAAGGACATTCTGATAAAGCCCTACGAGGAAAGCGAACTCCTCGGAAAACTGGCCAAGTTTCTGGACGCCGCATAGTTCCGATTTGCCGTGATTTTCAAGAGCAATCTTTCCTTCCTCACAGGTGCGCCGGATAATAGCCGCTGAATTCATCTCCCCGGTTGACCCGTGTCAAAAATGCGTCCCTCCATACAAGGAATTCTTTGACTGCTCCCAGCGCTATTCTCATTCACCTTCCATAACGCTTTGAAAAAACGCCGTTAGACGGGAATTTTTTGTGGCATGAAAATTGCCGTTAGTCTTTTCAGCCGGTTTCGTGGTTGAGTGAGGGGAGGGGAAAGGGAGTGTCTGGAAAGTCTTGCGGAGGGAACAGGAACAGGAGGCGTTTCCAGCTGGGGTTTTTCTCCTGTCTCCTCTTCACGGCTCTGTTTGTAATAATGTCCGGCGAATCCATTGCCGCGGCTGAACAGCCAAACCGACTTCATCGGATTGAGGTTAGTTCCCGGGCGCTTTATACACGATTCCTCCTTGTCTTTGATCGCACGCCGCGGTATTCCCTTTCATATCTGCCGGGACGCCGGGTGCAGTTGACCTTCCTGGAAACAGGAGGGGCGGCGCTCAGGAAATATCATGCCTTTTCCGACTCCAGGGTCTCCGATGTCTCTCTCCTTGACAGGGGAAACAGGCTCCGGCTCCGTTTTTCCCTGAAGGAGAACTCTCCGGGGATTCGTGTTCTGGACTCCATTCTGCCCAATGTGGTAACGGTTGATGTCGGGGAATCTCTCCAGCTTAACGGCGCCGTTTCCATGCCGGCCGGCAGGGAACGCATCTGGAGCGGAGCGGGCAAGGTGATCCAGGAATTCGACCCCCCCCTCACTTCCGGGCTTCCTTTTTTCCCCACTCCGGGCACCCTGCTGAAAAAAATGCTGGCGCCGGCTGATGTAAAACTATTTCTCCGGGGGGAAGATGCCCTTTACCGCGAGCGGGGAGTAGACGCGGAAGAGGTATTTTCCTCTCTCGTGAATCAGGGGGGCGCCGTTCGTGGTATGGCCGCCTTCCGTCTCGGTGAAGCGCAGTACCTTCTGCAAAAGTATGAATCCGCCCTGCAATGGTTTCGCGAGGGAGAACGGCTGCAACCGGAATACATGTTCCAGAGCCCCTCCATTGTCTTTTCCTATGCCGATACCCTGGCCCGGCGAGGGGAGATCGCTGCCGGTCGGAAGATGCTGGAGAGGCTTGCCGTCGGAATGGCGGATACCAAATACGGTCCGTTGCTCCTTGTCCGCATGGCGGATGTGATGCTCAGGGGTGGCAGGGGAATGGATGCAATAGCCATATATCGCACCGTGATGGAACACTTTCCGGCCACTCGCGGTGGTGTCATGGCCTCCCTTCGTCTGGCGGATCGGAGGTTCTTCCAGGTTTCGTCGGACACATACCAGGGACTTTCCGCTGAATACCGTAAAATATCAGCCAATTCTGGCGATCCGTCCATCAAGGAGGAAGCCTTTTTCAAAGGGGCGCTTCTTGACACACTTTATGCCCCTGAGTCGGATGCCGTTGTTTCCGTGGCCGATTACGAGAAAAAATACCCCTCCGGTATTTTCGCTAATGTGGCGAGAACCCTGCGAGAAGATCTGCTTCCGCTGCTCTACCGAAAACTGAACGCCGCCAACGATTGCCGTGGAATCACGCGGCTGGTACTGGACAACAAGGAATATCTCTCCCGCTGTACTTCGGAACCCGGATTCCTCCGTCGTGCCGATGATTGTTTCAGAAGCGAGGGGATAATCAGTGAGGGACTTGAACTCTTCAGCATGCTGGTGGAAACGGAATGGGCCGCGGGACAAGCGCATTTTCTCTATTACCGTATCTTTGACGCATCGCTTGAACTTGGTGATCTCGCCCGGGCCGAGGCAGCCGGGAAGGTCTTTATCTCACGCTTTCCCCAGGACCCCAACAGCGGAAATGTTCGAGAACGTCTTGCCGCAATCCAGTTCCGGAACAAGGATTTCCGCGCTGTCCTGACCACCCTCTCTCCCCTTATGGCCGGCAAGGGGGGCATGTCTTATCCGGACAGCTATTACTACTTCGGAAAGGCATGCGCGAGCCTGGGTGATCCGGCAGGCGCGGAGAAGGCCATGCTGAGATACCTCGCCGTCATTGGGGAGGGCAAGGCTTCTGTAATGGCATCGGATGCTCGAGTGATCGCCGCTTCATCAAGATTGTCCCGAGGTGATTTGCGCGGCGCCATGGAACTTTACCGTGCTGGTTACGAGGCTGCCTCCGCCGGGCAGAAGGAGATGTTTCTCTACAAGATGGGAGACCTGGCAAGGCGCGCGGGCAGGCATGACGAGGCCCGGTCCTATTGGGAGCTGTTGTTGAGGGATGGAAAGGATCCTGTATGGAAAAGGCTGGCCTCGCAGGCCCTTTCCGACATGGAATGGTCGGACAAATGGCGCCCCCATACCACGTCAAAATAACGTCACCAGTCAAAATAACCCCCTGCCTCCTTCGTGTCCGTGGATAATATCCTTCATTAATGACTTGGAAATAGCGCTCGAAACATGGTATGAGTTTTGCTTTTATCAGCATACCGGAGAACGGAAAGGAGTGGTCCATGCCTGTCGAAAAGATATTCGGGCAGACGATTAATCTGCTGGCGAAAAACCTGGATCTCAGGGCGAAACGCCATGAATACATCGCTGGAAATATCGCCAATGTGGAGACACCCAACTATACTCCCAGGTCTCTTTCCTTCGAGAAAGAGCTTCAAGGGACCATAAAGAAGAGAGGGCAGGGGAGTGATGAGTCATCCGCGACCACCCACCCCCGCCACATACCGCTGAAAGGAGTGGCGGGAAAGATTGAAGAGGTCCGGGGAACCATAGAAGAGAAGGCATCCGCAAGCATCAGCGGGGACGGAAACGGGGTGGAAGTAGAGTCTGAAATGGGCAAAATGGCGGAGAACCAGATTCTCTTCAATGCCTCGGTTCAGATACTGGCTAAAAAATTCGAAGGCCTGAAATACGCTGTCAAGGGAGGTAACTGATGGATTTCTTTTCATCTCTGGATATCAGCGCATCGGCTCTCGCCGCGGAAAGAACAAGGATGAACGTGATTTCCGGCAACCTGGCCAATGCTAATACAACAAGAACGGCGGAAGGCGGGCCATACAAAAGGAAGGACGCGGTTTTCACGACCCAGAATGTCTCGCCTTCTTTCGGTTCGACCCTGAGCCGTATCAGCGCATCGGCGCCTAGCGGGGTTCAGGTAACACAGATCATCGAAGACAATTCTCCTCCAAAGCTTCGATATGACCCGAATCACCCTGACGCGGACGAACAGGGGAACGTGGCGATGCCGAATGTGAATGTGATGGAAGAGATGACCGACATGATTGTCGCCACCCGCGCCTATGAGGCCAACATCACAGCGGCCCAGGCCGCAAAAGCAATGGCCATGAAGGCCCTGGAGCTGGGAAGGTAGGAATATGAGCGTCCTGGAAATCATGGCTGAAAGCAGGAGGAACGGATGATTATCAAAGGAATCGAAGGAAGCCCGGGTATATCGGGTATCTCCGCGCCATTTACGGCCGAGGGAGGAATCGGGGCGAAAAACGCCTCGGCAACGGAAGGTTTTTCCCAATTATTCGGCGATATGGTCGGCAAGGTAAATGAAATGCAGACAAAGGCCGACAAGGCCATCGAGATGCTTGCAACCGGCGAATCGAAGAACCTTCACGAGGTCATGATCGCCATGGAAAAGTCCAGCATCTCGTTTCAATTTCTGACCCAGGTGCGCAACAAGGCCATCGAGGCTTACCATGAAATCATGAAAATGCAGGTGTAGGATGTTTGATATTCCGGCCGCCTGGCCGGAATCATTCCTTTTGTGGGAGTTCCTTCCACCTCATTCTCTGGAGTCGCAATGCCCGAAGCCCTGAAAAAAATTTTCCAGCCATTTCTCGCCCTGAGCACGGCCAAACGTTGGATAGTCGGCGGAGTGGTCGGAATATCAGTCATTCTGTTCGCCGCTCTCATACTGATCGCGAACAAGACCGATTACCGTCCCCTGTTCGCCAATCTGACGGGCGAGGATGCCGGTGAAATAGTGAAGAAGCTCAAGGAGCAGAAGATACCTTATCGTATCGAAGGCGACGGGAAGGCGATTCTCGTTCCCTCGGACAAGGTGTACGATCTGCGCCTTTCCCTTGCTTCGGAAGGGCTCCCCCAGGGTGGGGGGGTCGGTTTCGAGATCTTCGACAGGAAGAATTTCGGCATGACCGAATTCGTGCAGAAATTGAATTATCAGCGCGCTCTCCAGGGCGAGCTGTCACGGACGATTTCCCAGATAGCGGGTGTCGAGCAGGCGCGCGTTCATCTGGCTATTCCGGAAAAGACGCTGTTCAAGGAGGAAGAGAAGCCCCCCACGGCCTCGGTCGTTTTGAAGATGAAGTCCGCCCGGCCTCTCCGCGAGAGTGAGGTGCAGGGTATTATCCATCTTGTTTCCTCATCCATTGAGGGCATGGACCCGGAGAAGGTCACCGTCTTGGACAGCCGAGGCAAGATCCTCAGCAAAACCGGGAGTAGCGACCCGATGGGAAAGGTCTCTTCGGCCATGCTGGAGATGCAGCGCTCCTATGAAAAGAGCGTTGAGGAACGTCTTCAGGGGATGCTTGACAAGGCTGTGGGCGCCGGGAAGTCGGTGGCGAAGGTCAATGCCGTCTTTGACTTCAAACAGGTGGAGAAATACGAGGAGCGTTATGACCCCGAGGCGACCGCCGTGCGGAGCGAACAGCGCACCGAAGAAAAGAACGGTGTAAGTACAGCTGCTTCAGGTGTCCCCGGAGTGCAGAGCAATACCGGCAGGGCGGCTGCCCCTGCGCCTGGCGCGCCTTCCCCTCAGAACCAGGGCTCAAAGAGCGATGAGACCATGAATTATGAGGTAAGCAGGTCGACCGCGCGCATCATCGAACCGGTGGGAACTCTTTCAAAGATATCGGTGGCTATCCTGGTGGATGGAAAGACCGACGGCACGCCCGGCGCGGAAGGCGCCGCGAAGCAGAAATACGTTCCGAGGAGCCCCGATGAGCTGCAGAAGATAGAATCCCTCGTAAAGAGCGCGGTTGGCTTCAACCAGGATCGGGGAGATCAGATTACCGTTGCGAATATCCCGTTTCAGGATGCCTCACAGTCAGATGATGGTGAATCATCCGGATGGTGGCATGCGCCCATTTTCATGGCGATTCTGAAAAACGCCTTGATCGGTTTCGGTTTCCTGGCGCTCCTTTTCCTTGTCGTCAGGCCGCTCATTGCAGCGCTGCGCAGCTCCAGGCCACAGCAGGGCGAGACCTTCGTCCCCCTGGAAGAGAGCGAGGAGCAACTGGCGAATCAACAGAAACTGTCCCTTGCGATGCACACCCAGACTCAGCTGGATCTGGTAGAAAAGGTCAAGAAGGATCCATATCAGGCAGCGCAGGTTATCCAGAACTGGCTTCAACAGCGGGACTAGAAAAGCATGTATTTCAATGATTCATATTTTAGCGGCCCGGAATCCTTGACCGCTGGTGGAGTCTGTCATGAACGGAACCGATAAAGCCGCGATACTGCTCCTTTATCTGGGGCCGGAGGCGACAAGCAAGATCTTCGAGCATATGGAGGATATGGAGATAAAGCGGATCAGCCAGAGCATGGCCCGCCTTGGCCATGTGCCGAGAAATGCCATTCAGGAAGTGGTAAACGAATACATAGACATCACCGACCCGGAAACCGGCATCTTTTCCCAGGGCGAAGAGTTTGTGCGAAAGATCCTTGAAAAGGCGCTCGGCCCTGCCAAGGCCGAAGTTCTTCTCAAGGAACTGAGCGTGGCCAATTACGGCGATATGACGGACATGCTCTCCAACATGGATTCAAAGACCATCGCCAACTTCCTTTCCCAGGAACATCCACAGACCATAGCAGTGATCCTGGCGAAATTGAAGGCAAAGCACACCAGCGAGATAATCGGCTACCTTCCGCAGGAGCTTCAGGCCGAGGTGGTCATGCGTATCGCCGATGTTGATCAGGTATCTCCGGAGATTATCGCCGACATCGAGGATGTGATGCGCATGGAGCTCTCCGCTGCCGGCGCCGTGCAGAGATTCAAGGTGGGCGGCGTGGAAAAGGTGGTCGACATGTTCAATCATTTCGACCGAAGCCGGGAGAAACAGATACTGGACAAGCTGGATGTGATGAAGCCGCCTCTGGCCGAGGTTATCCGCAAGCATCTGTTTACCTTCGAGGATTTCATCCATCTGGATGATCGGGGCATTCAGGCCATTATGCGGGAGGTCAGCAACGATACCCTGACCCTTGCCCTTAAGGCCGCTACCGACGAGCTGAAAGAAAAGATATTCCGCAATATCTCCAGCCGGGCGGGAGAGATGATTAAAGAGGACCTGGAGGTCATGGGGCCGGTCCGCCTATCCGACGTGGAGAGGGCCCAGTCAGAGATTATCAAGATTGTAAGGAGACTGGAGGAGGAAGGTCAGCTTGTGATCGCCGGTCGAGGAGGCGACGATGTCCTCGTCTAACATCATCAAGCCCAGGCAGACGGAAGGCGTTGTCGTCGAACCATACCGCTTCGCGTCGGCGGACGGCGCCGGTGTCCCTGCCACATCCGGCCGCGCATCAGGTTTTGTCCCCTTCCTGGAAACTATAACCGGGGATATCCTGAAGGGACCCCCGGCGGATCCTGTCCCGGAAGAAGGGCTTAACATGGACTGCGCTGATGGGCATTGTCCACCGTCCGTCCCCCCCGAGCCCCCCGGCATTTCCGAAGAAGAAGCGCTTTTGAGGGTTCAGGAGGGTTATGACAAGGGTTTCGCGGAAGGAAAACGTCAGGCCGAGAGGGGGCTGTCCAGCGTGTTTCGCGCCCTGCGCGACGCAGTGGACGCCCTGACGGGATTGAGGGAAAGGATCCTTCTCGATGCCGAGGATGACCTGCTTCTGTTGTCGGTAATGATAGCCCGAAAGGTTATTAATCAGGAAATCACCACGGACCGTCTGATTCTCGCCAGGGTTATTTCGGCCGCCGTGAACAGCGCCTCCGAGAAAGAGGAGATAGTCATCCGTCTCAACCCCGAGGACCATCGTCTGGTTTCCGCCCACAAAAGCCTCTACCTGAGCGGATTCAACGACGACAGGCTGCTGGATATCAAGTCCGACGATTCGGTTG
>CAZFCG010000093.1:0-10268 GCA_964517595.1 uncultured Geobacter sp.
ATGGATGCCCGATAAAGTCATTCGGGCATGACAAATAGAATTTGCGAGATCATCAATATTCACAGTTAAAAATCTTCGAAAGAACGATCCGTTTCCAGCCAGGTGACCGGAATGTGGTTTTATCAGCCTATCGGTTTCTGTTGGGCGTACGTATATTCAAACGGCTCAGTTCCGGAAAAAAGCGGCCGGAATGAGAATAAAGGTAGAGCAGCAATGACATGACCATTACTGTGCATGGGATGATAGTGTGTAACATAGAGGCTTCCTTGTCTCCCGGGACTTCGGGTGTACCGGCGCCGTTCAGGATTGCGAATAATGCGATGGTAGCCGGCAAGAAAAAAATCTCAAAGGGATTATCCGCTGTTTTTGCAAGTTTATCATATAAATTTCCCCTTTCAGGCGTCCGTGGAAAAAAACGGTTATAGATCTCATATGTCCGTCGCCGGATGAGGACTTTGTTGTGCCTTCCAGGGTATGATTTGTAATGAATCTAAGGCCTTGATTTTTTGATAAGGCATTAAACCGGGTCTTGATTCTATATATCGGAAAGATGATGGAAAACTTTAACAGGTATTTTCAGTAAAGAACACGTTCATTAAGTTGGCGGGCTTCATTTGGTGGTCATATTGCGGGAAGGAAGGCCCGCGCGATCGTGGTTTTTCGCGCGGGCGGATAAGCATGGTTACGGAAAAGTGGTCTGCTTGGGTCGCTATTCCTGTTTCTTCGGGTCAGGTTCCGCCTTTTTTCGCGGAGTCCGCTTTCTCTTGGGCTTCTCCGCCGGCTGCTCCAGGGCAGTGATGGCGTTTTCGGCGTCTCCGGCTTGGGCGTCATTACCTGTTTCCGTCTGTTGTGGAACGGATTGTGTCGCCGGCGTGTCCGGCGAAGCCGTAGTTGTATCGTCTGAGGATTCCGAAGAAACAGCGGGTTTAGTCCGGGGTTTGCGCGGTTTTCTCTTTGGTTTTGCTTCGGCCTCAACCGGCGGTTGGTCGGTTGGCGGTGGTTCGGCGACCGCGGGCGATACAACGACTTCGGGGGGGGCGACGGCAGTGGGCGCCTTATCCATAACGGGTTGTTGCTGGAGGTTTTGGTCAATGGAAGCTTCCGCTCCGGCCTTGCCGGAATCCTCCTTTGACTCCTCGGCGCCTTCGGATTCGCTTGCGGGCTTCACGCTTTTTTTCCTTCTTCTGCGGCGTTTCTTCTTGGTTGCTTCAACCGCGCTTTCCGCTCCTGAATCATCGGTCTGTTCTTGCGCCGCGGATTCTTCCTCCATGACATCCGTTTGCGCCTGCACTGAGGTGGCGCTGTCTTCCAATGTTTCGTCCGCTACGGTTCCAGTCGCTGTATCCGGGGATAGCTGCGGTTTTTTCTTGCCCCTGCGCCTCTTTTTCCTGGTTTTCGATTCTTCCCGGTCGCCGGAGGCTGCCGCCGCATCGCCATTTCCGGCGGGCGTTCCCGTTTCCGGTTCCGCGACGTTGTCGCCTTCCGCCGGCGGGGTGACCAGTTTTTCCTTCTTTATCTGCTCCAGTTCCATCTGGTTCATCATGAAAGAAGGTTTACCCTTAATGGTGACCTCGATGTCGTAGTCCATCTCTATCTGTGTCAGTTCATGCTTCTTTCTGTTCAGCAGATAGTATGCGACTTCCAGCGGGAGCGCCCCCCGGACCTCGGAGCAGTTTCCCCTGGATGCGGCCGTGTGGACCTTGCGGAGGAATGAGAGCGCCATGGCTTCAATGGATTTTACCCTTCCATGGCCGCCGCAATGGGGGCATTCGAGGTAGCTTGCTTCATTAATGGTCTGTTTGATGCGTTGCCTGGACATTTCCAGAAGCCCGAATTGGGAAATCTTGTCCACGCTGACCCGGGCCTTGTCGGCCTTTAAGGCGTTTTTCAGGGTCTTTTCCACCTCGGCGCGATGTTTTCTGTCCCTCATGTCGATGAAATCGATGACGATAAGTCCTCCAAGGTCACGAAGACGGAGTTGGCGGGCCACCTCTTCGGCAGCCTCCATATTGGTCTTGAAGGCGGTATCCTCCACCCCCTTTTCCCCGGTGGTCTTGCCGGAGTTGACATCTATGCTGACCAGCGCTTCGGTGGGTTCGACGACTATGGAGCCCCCGGATTTGAGGGGCACCTTTTTTTCGTAGATGAGGTCTATCTGCTCTTCAAGCTGGTACCTTGCGAAGATAGGGCGTTTTTCCTGGTGGAGCTTTACGATTTTTTCATGTTTGGGCATGATCTCCTTGAAGAATGCCCTGGCCTGTTTGTAGACATCGACACTGTCTACCAGCACCTCTTCGATGTCGGCGGAGAAATAATCCCTTATGGTCCTGATGACCAGGTCCGATTCCTGGTAGATGGGGGCGGGGCCTTTTACCTCCAGAGACCTTTCCTTGATATTGTCGTAAAGTTTCAGAAGATATGCGAGGTCTTTTGCGAGTTCGGTCTTGCGTCTGCCGACGGCCTCCGTCCGCATTATGTATCCGCAGCCTTCCGGTATTCCCAGGCCCGAAACGATTTCCTTGAGTTTTTTGCGTTCGGCCTCGTTTTCCACCTTTCGGGAAACGCCGCAGGAATCGCTTCCCGGCATCAGCACCATGTAGCGTCCGGGAAGGGAGATATATGTGGTAAGGGCCGCGCCCTTTCCCTCACGTTCTCCCTTTTCCACCTGGACGGTCAACTCCTGACCCCGGCGGAGGATCTCCTGGATACGCGGCCGCCGGTTTTTCTGCTCTTCGGTCACGTCATCGCGCCATTGCCAGCAATCGGGATGAATCTCCCCCATCTGCAGGAATCCGAGCTTCTTCATGCCGATGTCCACGAACGCCGCCTGAAGTCCGGGTTCTACGCGGACGACAACACCCTTGTAGACATTGCCTCGAGTCTGCTCCCTTCCCGCCGTTTCTATGTCCAACTCGATGAGGTGACCGTCCTCGACTATTGCAATTCTTGATTCTTCGGGATGCATTACATTAATGAGCATCTTTTTCGCCATTATGGGAAAATCCTTTCGTGCAACCGGATCGCGCATTCCTCAGAGTGGCGGCAATCCGGACAGATTCTGTTATATGATGATCTCGCAAATTCTATATGTCATGCCCGAATGACTTTATCGGGCATCCATGATTCCGATAGGTTACAGTCTGGATTCCCGATCAAAATCGACTCGGGAATGACAATCTGCGAAAGCATCAATATATAATTATGATTGCTATATTATATGGTTATTATTGCCTTAGGGACTCGGAACAAACAAATATACCGTTTTACATCTCATCTTCAGACCATCTTTGCCGCCCCTTCAATCACAAAATCCTCGACGTAGCCCTGCTACGCCTGCGGTTTTGCTCAATCAGGAACGACAAATCCGGCCCGAATCTGAGCGTAAAACCTGGTATATCAGCTTCTTCCGAGTCCCTTATAAGTCGTCGCAACGAGCCGCAATGGATGCCTTGCCCTGCGTAAAATGGAATTTTTCCCGGATTGCCGGCCAACAGGCAGGTTATATATAGCAAAATTGCCGATCAGTGGCAAAAAAAAACCAAATATCAAAGCTCTCCGGTCTCCTTTGTAGGACGGGAGCGATGGACTGAGAGGCAAAATTGACAAACCGGGGGGTATCTTCGTACAATACCCACCTATTAATATGAGGAGAACTGCACGATACTATGTTCCAAATTAAGAATCTTTGCAAGGATTTCGCCGGACGTCCCATTTTTTCCTCTGTTAACTGGCGCGTCGGGAAACGTGACCGGATAGGACTGGTTGGTGAGAACGGCACTGGAAAATCCACCCTGCTGAAGATACTGGCCGGTCAGGTGGAGCCTTCATCGGGTACTGTCTGTATGGCCAAAGGCCGCACGATCGGATATCTTCCCCAGGAAGGCGTCACGGTTTCAGGCAGAACCCTTTTCAACGAGGTAATGGCGTCCCTCTCGGAATTGGCGGAAATGGAGCGTGAGATGGTGGCCATTACCCTCTCGCTGGAAGCCGGGCCCAGCGACGCTCTGCTCGAGAGACTCGGGGAACTCCAGGACGAGTTCGGCGTCAGGGGGGGGTATTCCAGGGAATCGATGGTGGGAAATGTGCTTTCCGGGCTGGGTTTTGTCCCAGAGGATTGGCAAAAGGAATGCGGGGCCTTTTCCGGAGGATGGCAGATGCGCATCGCGCTTGCCAAGCTTCTTCTCCGTAAACCGGATATTCTCCTTCTCGACGAACCGACGAACCACCTGGATGTCGAGGCGCGGAACTGGCTGGAGGATTATCTTTCCGAATACCCGTTTTCTGTAATCCTGGTCTCCCATGATCGCTTTTTCATGGATCGTGTCTGCCGCCGCATCACCGAGGTCTGGAACATGACCCTCACGGATTATCCAGGCATCTACAGCAGGTATCTGGTGGAGAGGGATGAGCGGGTTTCCCGGCTGCGGGAGGAGAAGCGGAGGCAGGATGAAGAAATCGCGAAGATGGAGGATTTCGTCTCCCGTTTCCGTTACAAGGCTGACAAGGCCGCCCTTGTCCAGTCAAGGATCAAGCAGCTGGAAAAGATTGAGAGAATACTGATTCCCCCTGAGAGGAAAAGAATACGTTTCACTTTTCCTGAACCCCCGCGGAGCGGCAGGGTCGTGCTGGAGCTTGATGAGGTGACGAAGTCGTATGGTGATCTGGTGGTGCTGGATAATGTTTCACTGCTCATAGAGAAGGGAGAGCGCGTCTGCCTGGTGGGGCACAATGGGGCGGGCAAGTCAACCTTGATGCGCGTCCTGGCCGGGGATTCTTTCCAGAAGGGAGAGCGCAGGCTCGGGGCCAACGTGATCCATGACTATTACGCTCAGGATCAGCCTTCCAGCCTTGGCCAGGGCCGCACCGTATACGAAGAAATACTAGCGGACTCCCCGTATGATCGGGTTCCGGCCCTTCGCGACATTCTGGCCTGTTTTCTCTTCTCCGGAGATGATATCCACAAGAAGGTGGGTGTGTTGTCAGGAGGCGAAAAGAGTCGCCTGGCGCTTGCGAAGATGCTTCTGCGGCCGGCGAACCTCCTCCTCCTCGATGAACCGACCAACCATCTCGATCTATTCAGCAAGGATGTTCTCCTGGACGCCCTTCGAGCGTTTCCAGGGACCGTGGTGTTTGTTTCTCACGATCGTTACTTCATGAACGAGCTTGCCACGCGGGTGGTTGAGGTGAAAGACGGCGCGATACATTCATTTGCCGGCAACTATGAAGAGTATTTGCAAAGGTACGTCACCGGCACCGGAGTGACTGGCGAAGAGGGCCGTGGGCCGGGGAACGTGATGAAAACCTCCGAGGACGCGGCGAGGGATGCCCGGAAAAGGGAGCGGATGCTTTCCAGGGAGGATGAAAAAAAGCGCCTGCGTGAGGAGAAGGCCCGCATGAAAAGGCTGGCCGAGCTTGAGGCCAGGATCCTGGAGTCAGAGGAGATCCTTGCGAATCTTGAGCGGGATATGGGCGACCCTGATTATTTCCGGGATGCCGACAGGGCAAGGGAAGGCGCAAAGGAGCATGCCGCCTTGACCGTTCTCATAGCGAACCTCTACCAGGAGTGGGAGGCGGTGCAGCCGGACGTGGCCTGAGAATGGCTGGTTCGTGCTTTACCTTGGGGAAAGGCGCGCGGCGCAAGGAGTCATCGGCCGGTCCGTCTTGATTGACAGCCGGGTGAAAGGTGTTAGTATCGCGAATTGATTGCGAGAAAGCCTTTTTCCGGCACAGCTTTATGGAGGTATTCACATGTCCGAGGCTGCGTATTCATCGATCCCGGAGGTTCTGCCGTTATACCCTTTGAGGGACATGGTGGCGTTTCCTTATATGATGTTTCCTTTGTTCCTGCCTGACGAGGAGCTGCCCGCGTTTGAAGAGGCTATGCGCTATCAGAATTTCATTGCCCTTTTCCGCAAACGCGATGATGTCCGCCAGTCATCCCTTTCTTCATATTATGAGACCGGCACGGTCTGCAAGATAAACCAGTTCGTAAAACTTGCGGAGGGCGGGGCGAAACTGAGCCTTGAAGGTATCGTTCGCGTTCGGTTGGAGGAGGTTGTACTTGACAAGCCTTGCGTTTTTGCCCGTCTCAAAGTTGTCAGGGAGTTTACTGAAAAGTCGGTTGTCTCCGATGCGCTGATGCAGAGCCTGAATGCTCTCCTCAAGATAGCCCTTTCGTATGGAAGGCCGTTGCCGGACGATGTGCTGAAGATGATCGACTACATCGATAACCCGGCGCGTTTTTCCGATCTGGTGGCGCTCTATCTCACGCTTCCCCTGGACGAGCTCCAGGACCTTCTGGATACCGCGGACCCCATAGAAAGGCTGAAAAAGGTATATATTCACCTGACCAACGAGGTGCAGCGTCTTCAGGTTCGCGGTGAAGTGCAGGCCGAGGTGACGAAGCGTGTCGGAAAGACCCAGAAAGAGTATCTGTTGCGGGAACAGATGAAACAGATTCAGGAGGAACTGGGAGAGGACGATACAAGGATTTCCGATCATGCTGAACTGAGAAAGAAGATTTCCGGCGCGGGTATGCCGGATGCCGTCCGAAAAATCGCCGAAAAGGAATTGAAGCGTCTGGAAAGAATCAATCCGGCGTCTCCGGAATATACCGTCTCGCGAACATATCTGGACTATCTGGTCGGTATGCCCTGGCGATCGGCGACCGTGGACAATAACGACATAGATCAGGCCGAATCCGTGCTTAACGAAGACCACTACGACCTGGAAAAGGTCAAGGAGCGTATTCTGGAGTTTCTTGCCGTCCGCTCGCTCAGGGAAAAGATCAAGGGCCCGATACTCTGTTTTGTCGGGCCGCCCGGAGTGGGAAAGACCAGTCTCGGAAAATCAATCGCGCGTTCATTGGGGCGGAAGTTCATCCGTCTTTCCCTGGGTGGGATGCGGGACGAAGCGGAGATCAGAGGGCATCGGCGGACATACATCGGTGCGCTTCCCGGACGAATCATCCAGGAGATATACCGCTGCGGCGCCAACAATCCGGTTTTCATGCTCGATGAGGTGGACAAGATAGGCCAGGATTTCCGGGGTGATCCCGCCAGCGCGCTGCTGGAGGTTCTTGACCCGGAGCAGAACTTTTCCTTTTCCGATCATTATCTGGATGTACCCTTCGATCTTTCGAATGTAATGTTCATTACTACGGCGAACCTCATGGACACCATTCCTCCTCCCTTGCGCGACCGGATGGAGGTGATACATCTCTCCGGCTATACGGATGAGGAAAAGGAGAAGATTGCCTTCCGTTTTCTCATACCGAAGGAACTGGAGGAAAACGGTCTGTCAGGCTCTCCACCAAGATTCGAGGTTGAATCCGTCTACAAGATTATAAGGGAATACACACGTGAAGCGGGCGTTCGCAATCTGCAGCGCACCATTGCCTCCATCTGCCGGAAAATGGCGAAGGAGGTCATGCGGAAGAAACCTTCCAGAGCTTCCATAACATCCCAGATGGTGGAGGAGTTTCTCGGCCCGAGGAAATTCTTTGACGAGGTCGCAGCGGAAAAGGACAGGATAGGGGTTGTCACCGGCCTTGCCTGGACCGAAACAGGCGGTGATATTATTTTCGTAGAGGCGACCCGGATGGTTGGCCGGAGAGAGCTCATTCTTACGGGGTCCCTCGGGGCTGTGATGCGCGAGTCCGCGCAGGCGGCGCTTTCCTTTGTTCGGGCCAATTGCGCGGAATGGGGTATCCCGGAGCAGGTCTTTCGTAACATGGACATACACATACATGTCCCGGCGGGCTCTGTTCCCAAAGATGGGCCTTCCGCCGGTATTACCATGGCTTCAGCCATAATATCCCTTCTTACGCAAAGGCCCGCCAGGCGCGACGTGGCAATGACCGGGGAGATAAGCCTTTCCGGCAGGGTGCTGCCCATAGGGGGGCTTAAGGAAAAGCTGCTGGCGGCCCACAGAGCCGGCGTCAGGAGAGTGGTCGTGCCGAAGCGAAACAAGGTGGATATGGAGGATGTCCCAGCCACAGTCAGGTCCGATCTGGAGATTGTTTTCATTGATGATGTGAGGGAGGCTGCCTCTTTCAGCATGGATCTTCGGGAAACTCCCCCCATTCCCTGATGAGGACCGTGACATAGTCTGTCATGGCGGGTCTTCCATGTGCGTAATGGTTTAATTTATAAACATTTTTCGGGATATTAAATATCGGTAAAATATAAAGGAAAAATATCTTGACTTTTACTTTTAAGATAGTATATTCGCAACTTGTTTGGCTTTGGACACCACGCGCTTTGCGCGAGTATGGTAATCAAAAAAGGAAAGAGGTGATTATGTCAATGAAAAAACTGCTCTCATTTGCTCTGTGCCTTGTTATCGCTATGGCTTTTGCCGCTGGTTGTAAGAAGAAAGAGGAAGCTCCTCCGGCTCCGGCCCCTGAGGCCGCTGCTCCGGCTCCGGCTCCGGCCCCTGAGCAAGCTCCGATGTCTTCAGCGAAGGCTCCGGAAGCCGCTCCGGCAGAAACGCCTGCCAAGTAGTAGCCTGCTTTCCTACAGCATTAATTGCTCCAGGATAGAAAGCCCGCAGAGTAATCCGCGGGCTTTTCTTATATGATGTGCCTGAAAAATCTTGACAACAATATCCTGCAATGCTAGTAAGTACAACGACTTACCTCGTTGAATCAACCTGATTGGAGATTGTGATGGAAAGAACGTTCGCGATAATCAAACCGGATGCCGTAGAAAGGAATATTACCGGGAAGATCCTGGAGAAAATAGAGTCTGCCGGATTCCGCATTGCCGGCATGAAAAAACTGCATATCAGCATGGAACAGGCCATGGGCTTCTACTACGTTCACAAGGAGCGCCCGTTTTACAATGAGCTGAGCAGTTACATGTCAAGGAGTCCCATAGTCGTACTCGTCCTGGAAAGGGAAGGGGCTATTGCAGAATGGAGAAAACTCATGGGCGCCACCAATCCGGCGGCCGCCGAACCCGGCACCATCAGAAAAGAGTTCGGTCTCAGTCTGGGTGAAAACTCTGTTCATGGTTCCGATTCCCCGGAGTCGGCGGCTTTTGAGATTCCTTATTTTTTCGCCATGTATGAACTTATCTGAAAACAGCGAATCGCGGAAAAAGGCCCTTCCAGGTGAAGGGCTTTTTTGTTCTTGAATATGGAAAAGACCGATATAAAAAATTTTTCACTTGAGGGGCTCGAAGGGTTTCTTCAGGGACTCGGTAAAGAGAAATACCGGGCCAAGCAGATTTTCAAGTGGCTTTATCAGAAGGGTGCGACCGGTTTCGACGAGATGACCAATCTCTCCAAGGATTTTCGCCGGGAACTTGACGGGCGGGCGCGCATCAGCGCCCTGGCGCCGGAAAGGGTAGAGGTTTCCAGCGATGGAACCAAAAAGTACCTTTTCGTTCTCGAAGATGGCGCAAGTGTCGAATCGGTCCTCATCCCTGAAGACGGGAGGGGCACGCTCTGCATTTCCAGCCAAGTGGGATGCGCCATGGGGTGCGCATTCTGTCTTACAGGCGCTTTCAGGTATCGCAGGAATCTGACGTGCGCGGAGATAGTCAACCAGGTATGCGCCATACGGGAAACGGAGCACGTCACCAATATTGTATTCATGGGGATGGGTGAGCCTCTGGCGAATCTGGAAAATGTGGTTAATGCCCTGAAGATATTGATCTGCCCGGACGGTTTTCAGATTTCCAACAGAAGGGTGACGGTTTCTACTTCAGGGCTTGTCCCGGAGATGGCGTTGCTGGGAAAGGCCGTAACAGTCAACCTGGCGGTCTCTCTCAATGCAACGACTGAGGAACAACGTGATATCCTGATGCCCATAAACAGGAAATATCCGCTGTCCGCGCTTCTTGACGCATGCAGGAATTTCCCCTTGCCCAACCGCCGCATGATTACCGTTGAGTATGTGATGTTGAGGGATATCAATGATACCCTTGAAGACGCTAAACGCCTCGTTAAGCTGCTCAGGGGAATTCCCGTAAAGGTAAATCTTATCCCCTTCAATGAATTTGAAGGTTGCGGGTTCCGCGCTCCCGGGCAGGAGTCAATCGACCGCTTTCACAGCTATCTTCTGGACAGGAACATAACGGTCATAACCCGCGCCAGCAGGGGGGCGGACATATCGGCGGCCTGCGGGCAGTTGAGCGCCAGGCTGGAAAAAGAGTCCGGGAAACCCATTCCAGGAACTCACTGAAAGGCTCATCCGGCGATGGCGAGGGTGGGCGTTCGCTTGACGGTTGATCCTAAAACCGGCAGTTGGAGGTATCCGTAGA
>CAZFCG010000094.1:0-10248 GCA_964517595.1 uncultured Geobacter sp.
TTTGCGAGTGCGCCAGGGGCCTGGGAAATTCGCTGGCCGGGAGCGAAGACCTGAAGGACTCCGTGAACGAACACCTGGAGGCCATGGTGAAGCGGTATGCCGACGGCCTGCGTGTGGGGTTCGCCAGACATATTTCCGGTACGATAAAGCAGTGGGAAGACAAGGAGTTCGTAAACGAGATCGAATTGAGTATCGGTTCCGATCTTCAGTTCATCAGGATGAATGGAACCCTGGTGGGCGGCTTGATCGGCTTGATCATCCATGGGGTAACCTTGCTCCTCCCCCAGTTGAGTGGAAATCACCCTGTCCGCACGCAGGCGGGAAAAAGCGCCAGGATGGCTTTGCTTTTCCCTGGCCTGCGTGCTATGAATTGCTTTCATGAAAAATCAGATTAACCCCCGCATTATTCATCGTTCCGACCATCCCATCTCTCGGACCATGTTCAGTCCCAACGCCCTCAAGACCCTCTACCGCCTGAGGGATAACGGCCACACCGCCTGGCTGGTGGGTGGATGCGTCCGGGATCTCCTCCTGGGCCGGGAGCCAAAGGATTTCGATATCGTCACCGATGCCGTTCCGTCCCGCATAAAGAAGCTCTTCCGTAACTGCCGTCTGGTGGGACGGCGCTTCCGCCTTGCCCACCTCCACTTCAGGGATGAAATCATCGAGGTTTCCACCTTTCGCGCCCATGTCTCCAATGAAGGCGGCCAGGAGGAGGCGGATGACCCGCCGGATGCGGAGGCGGCGGAACTTCCCGCGCCTCATCCACGGCGTCTGGTCAGCGAGCAGGGCGTGGTGTTGCGGGACAATGTGTTCGGCACCCCGGCGGAAGACGCGCTGCGCCGGGACTTCACCGTCAACGCCCTTGCATACGACATCTCCGATTTTTCCATTATCGACTTTGTCGGCGGTATGGAAGACCTTCGCCGTGGAGTGATCAGGACCATTGGAGACCCGTGTGTCCGCTTTACCGAAGACCCGGTGCGAATGGTGCGGGCGGTCCGGTTTGCCGCTCTTCTCGGTTTTTCCATCGAGGACTCCACATGGCGGGCGCTGCTGGAAAATGCTCCGGCCATTACCCTGGCGACAGCGCCCCGGCTGTACGAAGAGACATTGAAGCTTTTCCTGTCCGGCGAGGGTGAGATGACCTATCAGCTCATGCGCAAGGGTGGCCTGTTCGCGCCGCTTTTTCCAGGCCTTGACGACTGGCTGGGGCGTGAAACGGATGGCTTTCCCCATATCGGGCCCGGCCGGAGTCTGGAGTGGATGGATAGCCGGCTCTCGTCCGGCGGGCCGGCTTCGCACCCCCTGCTGCTGGCCCTCCTGTTCGGCGGGTATCTTGAGGAGAGGGCCGCCCGGCTGCGCGGAATGGGGCTGCCTTTCCAGGAGGCAATGAACAGGGCCGTAGCCGCGTTTCTCGGTGAACAGACCCCTCTGGTGGCGATTCCCCACAGGATGGGGGTGGCTGTGCGGGATATCCTGTCGATACAGAACCGTCTGCGCCGAATTCCTGGAAAACGTCCTGAAGGAGTGCTGGGGCGAACCTGTTTCCGCGACGCCCTGGACTATCTTCGCTGCCGTTGTGACGTGACGGGTGATGAGAGAGGTGTCCTTGCCTGGTGGGAAAAGTTCGCGCGAGAAAGGGAGGCGCCTGTCCAAAAGAGGCCGGGAGAACCCCCGAAAACGGCGCGTCCTAGCGGAAGGCGCCGGAAAAGGAGCAAGAAACCGCCCGTAGATTAAATAAATTTATATTGAAAACAAGGCTTTTTGTGCTATTTTATACAACTTTTCACCCGATGCGGCGAGGCTTCTCGCCGTTATTTTTTTGAAAGAAGGCTTGACATGGGATTCAATTGCGGCATCGTCGGTCTCCCCAATGTGGGTAAATCGACCATTTTCAATGCTCTGACCTCGGCCGGCGCGGAGTCGGCCAACTATCCATTCTGTACCATCGATCCCAACGTGGGAATTGTCCAGGTGCCTGACCAGAGGATGCTGAAACTGGCGGAATTCGTAAATCCTGAACGTATCCTTCCCACAACCATCGAGGTTCTGGATATCGCCGGACTGGTAAAGGGCGCAAGCCGGGGAGAGGGCCTGGGAAACCAGTTCCTGGGGCATATCCGGAGCGTCGACGCGATCATTCATGTGGTCCGCTGTTTTGATGACGAGAATATCGTTCATGTAAACGGCGCCATTGACCCGGTACGGGATATCGAGATCATCCAGACCGAATTGGCGCTTGCCGATCTGGACACCGTGGAAAAGAGGCTCCTTCGTGTGGAGAAGCTTGGGAAAAGCGGTGACAGGAAACTGAAAGACGAGGCCGACTTCTACCTCCGTCTGCAACAGGCGCTGGAGCAGGGCAAGGGTGGTCGCTGTGTCGCGCGGACCGATGAAGAGCGTTTATTGCTGCGCGAACTGCATCTGCTCACCGACAAGCCGGTGCTGTATGTGGCGAATGTGGCCGAGGACGATCTGGCGGGCAGTCATCCATTTGTCGAAAAAGTGCGGGAGCTTGCCAGGCTTGAAGGGGCCAAGGTCGTTGTGATTTGCGGCCGCATCGAGGCGGAGATAGCCGAACTGGCGGACGAAGAGAAAGAGACCTTCCTCGCAGGCATGGGACTCTCCGAGTCGGGGCTGGACAGGCTTGTCCGCAGCGGTTACGAGATGCTGGGGCTTATAACATACTTCACAGCGGGAAAGAAAGAGGTGCGCGCCTGGACGGTCCCCGAGGGAACCAGGGCGCCCCAGGCGGCCGCCGTGATCCACACCGACTTTGAAAGGGGCTTCATTCGCGCCGAGGTTATTGCCTATGACGACTACATCGCGGCCCGGGGTGAGTCTGGCGCCAGGGAAAAGGGACTGATGAGGCTTGAAGGGAAGGACTATGTTACCAGGGACGGAGATGTGATGCATTTCCGGTTCAATGTATAGCGGTAAGAAACGCCCCGGAAGGGAATAATCAGAAAAAGGAGAGAAAATGAAGTACCTGCGGAAAAAATGTATCGATTGTGGCAGCGAGGCTTTGGAAACACTGATTGACGAGATCAAGCCTAATTTCAGGATGGAAGTGGTAAGGTATGCATGCGGCGCCGAATTCAGGGGAACCTTTTCCACCAGCAGCAACATGGGAAAGGCCGAGCATTCCGGTTGCACGCATTAGTCATATGAGGGGAGCTTTCTCCTCAACGTTTTACGGAATGAAAAAGGCGGCGCGCATGTGCCGCCTTTTTCATTTCCGGTGGCGGTATTCAACCGTCCGCAGTGGTTGCCGGGACTAGCTGCCCCAGGGCATTTCCGCATACTCCTGGAACAACTTGTCGTGATATTTTGGTATTGCCCATAGGTTAATGAGTCATTGTGTATGCTCTCCCAGCTATGTCCGGCTGCGCCGGTTCGCTGATACGCTGAAGATCACGAAGGTTCTTCTGTTACCACCGGATGTCACGGAAAATCATCTGCATGGCGGAGCAGTCCTTTTGGTTTATACTTCTGGAAGACCCGCGGAGCGTTCGGTGCGGATGGGTTGAAACAGTGTTCACCTTTTTCAGTGCTCAAACAGAGCAGTCCCTGCGTGCGCGGAAGCCGTCAAGGCTTCGTGAGGAGATACTCCGACTACCGGGAAAAGGGCGCGATTCGTCCGGCTGTGAGACGCGCCATGTCGGCCGCGTCGATTTCCAGGGTCCGGTCCGGCCGGCCCAACCCGCAGAATATGGTGGGGGTGATGGATAGGACATCTTCGTCGATGAAGAGGTGTACCCCATCAAGAGGCATAATCGGGGAGACGCTCCCCGGTTCCACCCCGGTGGCGTTCCGCACTTCCTCCGGTGACAGGGAAAAGAGATCCCTTCGGTTGACGCCGGAAAGGGCCGCAAACCGGGCATAGTCCACCCTCCGGGTTCCCCGGAGCGCAGCCAGCAAGATGGCGCCGTTACTCGTGCGGAAGGCGATAGTCTTTACCAGCCGGTCCACTGGGAAGGTGAGATTGCGCGCCGCTTCATCCACGGTCCGGGTCTCCCGGTGTTCGTGGATTCTGTGAGGGACACCGCTCTTGAATAGAATTTCCAGCACCCGATGAAAGGTCGCATCCGGGACGATATCAGTCATGTCTTCAGCCTGCATTGTTCGAGGAAGTCGAGGAGTACCGCTTCTTCGACCCCGGCCAGGGAGGCGATGCGGGATGCCTTGACGAAAACCCAGTCGCTGTCCGCCTCGGTCAACAGAACGCCGTCCGGAGAGTGAATCGAGCAGTGTACCCGCGCCTTGACCTTGTCATGGTGTACAACCCGCCCTTCCACAACGATTTCCGTGTTGGTCGCAACCGGCTTGATAAAGCGCGTGGTCATCTCCTGAGTGACGGCGAAGCGGCCCAGGTGGGCGAAAAGGGCATATGCCGCGGTCTCGTCGAGAATGGTCGACAGTATTCCACCGTGTACCAGACCGTCGAATCCGCACAGGCTGTCAGCTAAGGAGCACCGGGTTACGCACCCCTGTTCCGCATGCCGGAAACGGAGCTTCAGCCCATTGGTATTGCTGGGTGAGCACCCGAAACATGCACCCGGCCAGAGTGCCTTTATCTCAGCATTGTCCATTGATATCCTCGATTCAGTTCGTTCCTTGCACATACTATAAATGTCTACCTGTCAGTTGACAAGTTGGGATTTCTGAAAGTGTGCAGACCATTATGGCCTATCACAATCCATTGCCCGGCTGGCCGATGGGGAAAGAACACTTGAGAATGAAAAGAAAAATTGAGTTGATGATGCACAAAGGCGAGATCGTCCGGGACCTGGGAGGAGAGGCAAAGAAACGGCTGCGCCCCGATGACCTGCTGGCCCATTTCGACCAGGTGCGCCGCAGGGAGATGCTGGATGAGAGCGCCGCCGCGATGCTGCGCGAGCAGTATATCTGAGGCGGCGGGAAGGGCGGTCATTCCGGTTGCACGCATTAAGGAACTGTAAACAAATAACATGGGCATCTTGCATCTCATCTTCAGGTCATCTTTGACCGAACCTCAATCACCAAATCCTCAACGTAGCCCTGCTACGTCTGCGGTTTGGTTCAATCAGTTCAGCCAAATCTGAACTGAATCTGAACGCAATATTGACCATGCTATTCATTTACAGTTCCTGAGAAGCATTTCTCCTCAACGGTTTGACGAAATGAAAAAGGCGGCACGTATGTGCCGCCTTTTTCATTTCCGGTGGCGGTATCCAGCCGTCCGCCAGCGTTGCCGGGACTATCCACCCCAGGGCATTCCCGCATACTCCTGGAAAGCCTTGTCGTGGTACTTCTTGAAGAGTTCCTCATGCCCCCGCTCCCATTTGGCGAGCATGGTCAGCACCTTTTTCGCTTCACCGTCCGCCTTTGCGGCGGCATTCTCATAGAACTCTGCGAAGTCATGCTCGATGAGGTAGGCCATGCGCAGAACGGGAAGATCGGGAACCATCGACTCGAGGGTGGCGCTGTCCAGGGACTCGGAAACCGCCCGCTCGGAGAAGAAACCTTCCTTCTGCAGGGCCTCACCCAGGGCAAGGTCGGCCTTGGCGCCTTTTTTTAGCTGGGCGATCTGTCCTTCGATGAAATCGATGTGCTTCTGTTCTTCAGCGGCAAGATTCTTGAATGCGCCTTTGGCGGCGGCATGGCTGAGACGCTCGGCGTTCTGCTCAAAGAAGCGCTTTCCTTCGAATTCCCGCTGAAGGGCATACTCATAGATCTTCAGAATGTCCATGTTGTTCCTCCTTTTAATGAAATGCGTTATGTAACTATATATAGGTTTGCACGAAGTGTCAATTTTCCATGCCTGAAATCTTATCCATCACATTTACGGCGTCTTTGAAACCTTGTCCGGACGAAAGCCGCGTGCTATGCTGGCGCACGGTTCGTGGAGACCTGGATGGAGAGACTCGCCATGAAAAAATCCTGGGATAAAGAGGATATGGGACCTGTAATCAGGATCGTTGCCCTGTATGCCCTGTTCAGCGGGCTCTGGATTTTCTGCTCGGACGCAATCCTGGGAGAAATCGTCCTCGATCCGCTTGTTATGACCCGCTTTGCCATGTACAAGGGATGGGGCTTTATCCTGGTAACCTCCCTTCTCCTTTTTCATTTGATAAGGCGTTATTCTTTGCGTATGGCAGAGGCCAACCGCCGTCTCGCGGAGAGCGAAAGCAGGCTCAGGTTTACAGCCTGTTCCATCGAGAGGATTAAGGACGCGGTCTACTGGGCGACCGGTGAGGGCCGCTTCCGGGAATGCAACGAGGCCGCATGCCGGATGCTGGGATACACCAGGGAAGAACTGCTCTCCATGTCCGTGCTGGATGTGGATCCGAGTTATGCCGAAGAGGACATGGAGTCCCATCTGGCGGAACTGCGGGCAAAGGGGAGCAGAAAGCTGGAGAGATTCCATACCGCAAAGGACGGAGCTCAAATTCCCGTAGAGATAACCAACAGCTATTTCGTCTTTAATGAAAAGGAATATTTCTGTTCCATTGTCCGTGATGTTTCGGAAGCCATTCAATCGAAAAGGAAGGCGGCGTTTTTCAAGGCCCTCATAGAATACACCCGCGAGCCGGTATACGTGATCGACGTGGACGACGGATGCAGGATGTACTATGCCAATCCCGCGGCATGTGCCCATTACGGTGTAAACCTTGAGAGACTGCAAACCATGCGCATACCCGACTGGGACCCCGCCTACGATATGGAGAATCACGACCAGGTCTGGGAGATGCAGAAACAGGGGAGGCTGCTTCGTTTTGAAACATTGCACCGCGTGGCGTCGGGAGAACTGATACCAGTGGAGGTGACGGCCAATTATCTCAATATCGACGGCAGGGAGTTCGCCGCGGGCAATTTTCACGATATCCGGGAACGCAAGGCCATGGAGGCGGCCCTGCGGGAGAGCGAGCGAAACCTCATAGAGGCGCAGCGTATCGCCAGGGTGGGGAACTGGGCTAGGGACCTTTCCGGAAACCTCCTCTATGCCTCTGACGAATGCCGGCGCATATACGGAAGGAAAGCCGGGCTGACCGAGGGGACTTTCGATACCTTTCTGGAACTGGTTCATCCCGACGACCGCGCGCGGGTTCGGGAGATATTCGATGACACGGTGAGAAACGGGTCTCCCTTTACTGCGGATTTCAAGGTAGTCCGCCCGGACGCCGCCGAAGTGGTTGTCCGGGCCAGGGGGGAGATGGTATTTAACGAATCGGGCCGCGGGGTAAAAGTAATCGGGACGGTGCAGGATGTGACCGAGCAAAAGATGGCGGAGTCGGTCCGCATAGAGCTGGAACGACAGATGCTGAATCTACAGAATCTGGAGAGCCTGGGTGTCCTGGCGGGGGGGATTGCCCATGATTTCAACAACCTACTTACGGGTATTCTGGGCAACCTTTCCATGATGCATACCGGACTTCCCGCCGGTCACCCCCTGCACGACAGGATTGACCGCTGTGAAAAGGCGGTAAACAGGGCAACGGGGTTGACCTGCCAGCTCCTTACCTTTTCCCGGGGCGGCGATCCGGTGAAGAGACTCATTCATCCAGGCGATCTGATACGGGAGTCGGTATCCTTTTCCCTGCATGGTTCCAATGTCATCTGCGAATTGGATATCCAGGAGGATCTGCGCTGCATCGAGGCAGACGAAGGACAGATGGGACAGGTTCTGCAGAACCTCCTCATAAACGCCAGCCAGTCCATGCCTGATGGCGGCGTCGTGCGTGTCGAGGCCTCCAACCGGACTGTCATTGAAGGCGAGGTGGGCGGAATGCCTGCCGGGGATTACGTCATGATCGCGGTAATTGACCAGGGGACGGGGATAGAACCGGAAAACATCGACAGGATATTCGACCCGTATTTCACCACCAAGGAAAAGGGAAGCGGTCTCGGACTGACGGTTCTCCATTCCGTCGTCAGGAAGCATGGAGGCCGGACCCTGGTTTCTTCGCGGGTCGGTATCGGCTCCGTGTTTCGCGTCTACCTTCCGGCCGCACCGGAAAACCCGGGGATGGAGAAAGCCGAGACCCCGGCGGCCTCTTTCCCGTCTTCTAAAGAAGGGTTCATCCTCGTAATGGATGACGAGGAGATTATACGCCATATGGCGGAGGAGATGCTTTCACTGCTGGGTTATCGCGTGGAAACCTTCTCCAGTGGTGAAGAGGTGGTTGAAGGCTACAGGAATGCTCTGGATAAGGGCGCCAGACCCGACGTGGTCATCATGGACCTTACCGTTCCCGGAAGAATGGGGGGACTGGAGGCCTCCGCCGCGATCCTGGAGATTGATCCCGCCGCTTCTTTGATAGTTTCCAGCGGATATTCCAGTGATCCGGTTCTGGCCAACTTCCGCGACTATGGTTTTTTCGATGCGATGGCGAAACCTTTCCGGGTGGAAGACCTTGGCGTCGTCATCCGGCGGGTCATCGGGCGCAAGCTCTTCGATGACGCTGGACCGGATTGATCTGAGCTGTGGACTCCGTCTTTCGATGATGCTATTCTCTTTCGCCATAAAACGGAATTGCGAGGCGCCTGCATGATATGCCACCGCTGCGGGAATATTTTTCCTGAGGATTTGAGCTCTTGTCCGGGATGCGGACTGGAATGCCCCGGCCGTGCCGGGAGCGGTTACGAGGAAGATGCCGCGCCGGACGGACGGACCCCTGAAACACCGGATTTCCGCCTGATGCCGTATGCGGGCTTCTGGAGGCGTGCGGCGGCCCTGGTTCTGGACAGGATTCTCATCTGTTGCGTAAACCTGCTCCTGACCATTTGCTATGCGCTCGTAACCGGCGAAGGTCCCGGTTCGGACGGCTTCCCGATGCTTTTCATGGCAAGTTCCATTTTCGGGGTTCTTCTGGGCTGGCTATATTTTACCCTTCTGGAAAGCTCCGTATTGCAGGCCACTGTCGGCAAGGCGGCCCTGGGAATAATCGTCATCGGTTCTGATGGCGGAAGGATATCACTGGCGCGGGCCAACGGCCGATACTGGGCGAAAGTCATATCGGCGATCCCCCTTGGGTTCGGCTTTGTAATGGCGGGCTTTACGGCTGGAAAACGGGCGCTTCATGACATGATCGCCGGGACTTATGTCGTCCGGAAATAGCCTGATGGTACTTGTTGCCGGGGCCGATTCCCGCGGAGTGACCGGATTGGCGCCGGGTCGCGACAACGTCACGTACATCAAAGTTTCCTTTCGAAGCGCCCGCCGTCTCCCTGACTCAGGCGGCAACCGGCCGCTGACCGATACCGAATTGCTCTTCCAGGTCATAGGGTATTCCGTGGACAATACCCCTTCCGTTTGCGATGCAAAGCTTGCGCGACCGCACGTCTTCCCGCCACCTGGCCTTGGCCGCGTCAGCCCGGCGGTTCGCAACGATCCGCATCCGCTCCACCTCTGCGTCCTCTTCTCCGAGTGATGGGGGGATAGTCTGGAAATCCGAGAGGATGGATTCCTTTACGGCGCCGCTGATGCTTCCATTCTGTACCTTGATATCGAACATAAGGGCCGTTGCGCGTTCCGACCAGAGACCGTATTCGCCGCATAACAGCCGCGCCGCGCGGAAGAGGTTTCCGGCTGCGTCCAGTTCGATGCGCTGGAACTCCGTTGTCCTTCCCAGCGATTTGAACATTCCGCGCCAGGGTTCGGTCACGAAATGCCTAACCGGATGCTGGATGGAGCGGGCAAAAGACATGAGTTCCGCCTTTCCCCCGTTCAATCTTGAGAGCAGTAGGTCGAAGCTGTCGTGAAATACGGCTCTCGATTGCTCCGGATATTCAGTTAACATCCTTTTCAGGAGAGGCTGCAACGAACCCTGGCCGAAGTTCCATTGGAGTACCCCGAAGCTGATCCCCTGGCCGTCGAAGTCGCCGGAGATTCCGGCGAAACAGTCGGGAATGCCGGCGCCTGTCTCGAAAGATCCCGTCAGCGCCAGACAGCGGTAATCAAGACTCTGGAGTCTGATGCCCGGGCGGAGAGGTTCTCCCCCCAGCAGTCTGCCCCATGTAGCGGGCCCGACAATGCCGTCCACGTCCAGTCCGTCCCGTTTCTGAAAATTCTTCACCGCCGCTTCCGTTCCTCCTCCGAAAATACCGTCCAGCGGTCCCAGATAGATCCCCAGTGCCTGTAGTCTTTCCTGAATCACCCGAACTTCATCACCCTTTGAACCCAGTTTGTATATTGCCATTTGTCCTCCTTTTAACCCAGATTTTCCATTAGCAGTTTTGGTTGTTTATGCTGATAGAGCTGGT
>CAZFCG010000095.1:0-10053 GCA_964517595.1 uncultured Geobacter sp.
CATATAGCATGAAAAAAACATTATTGCAACCTATTTTATGCTCTGGTTAGTAAGAGTAATGAAAAAAAGCACGATGAGGGAGGTTCTTAAACGATCACCGGATAAAGCTGATGCTCTCTGTATGACATTTGCAAGCGCGGGCGGATTTTTTGACGACTGCTCATTCAAGGATTATCCCGATGATTAGAATTAAAGCATGTCCCGCTTACCTGAAAAGCAAGAATCTGCTTTGGTCGAGTGCGCAGTCCTCGTCCGCCCGGAAACCCGAGCCCTCCTTAAAGCGCCAGGAGGAAAGCAGCAAGGAAAAGCTAACTCCGGAAGAGGCAAAAGTAAAGGGAAAAGCCAGCTCATGGGGGAGGCCAAGAACAAGCCTGAGTTAGTCGTGGTGGAAAAGGTTTCCGATCTTCCGTTTCATGCGCCCGACGATGCCAAGGGTGTTCTCCACGGGGGCGTCATGTATCTGGTTTCGGAGCAGATCGCGCTCCCGGAAGATGCAAATGAAGCCGTCTTTCACGAGTTTGTCGGACACTTCGGGCTCCGGGGCTTTTTCGGGGACGGGCTTAATGCGGCCCTTGATCGCATCCATGCCAACAACCCTCTGGTCAGACAATACACCAACGAATGGTTAAAAAACAACCGTGACCTGCTATATTGATGCAATTTAGTGATCCACTGCTTTTAGGAAGTTGCGGATACCATACCCGTCAGAAAAAATCCCACTCAAGAAACTGCGCCGTACAAACCGAATTCATTGATCCAAGATTAACGGCCAGCTATTGGCTTGTAAAACAATGCCTTAACCGACAACTTAGCAGAATAGATGGAGGCGGACTTTCCCTTAATGGCACAACTATTCTTGAATTTTTGCTTCTACAAGCGATAGAATTTCCGATGGCGAAAGATTAAACGCCCTCGCTATCTGAAAAATGGTGATTAACGAAGGTTGTTTATGACCACACTCTATGAGCGAAATAAAGCTCCTGTCAAGACTGCTCATCTCAGCAAGCTTTTCTTGCGAGATTAGCCTTTCCTTTCTGAGCTCCCTAATGACCTTTCCGAACGCCTCTTCGATTGTCAAGATCGCCCCCTACCGGAGGAAACCTAACAGAACCGAGGGGGATATTCTGTTGACTAAAGGCAACAGATAGTCTATAAATAAAAAACCGTTATTTTCATCGGCTACTCCACGTTTTTTTATTTACCCGGCACGAAAAGATAGGCTTGGGAGTAAATTATGTTAGGAATTGAAAGAAAATATTTGGAGCCGATCCATAGCATAGCCAAGCAGCTTAATCCAAATTACAATCCTGAAAAATTAGGAGACTGGGGAATATTGTTTCTTTGTTGCGGCGCATTTGCGGCAAGCAACCGTATCTGGCAGAACAGAGTCTGTGAAAGCGATATTTTTGTATGTCAATCTGATTTGGACAAGATCTTACAGGGCTCAGAAGTATGTACAAGTGACGATTATGCAGAGAGGTTCAGTGAATACATCAAGAAGTGGAGCAATGAAAGTTATGCTATCGCTGTGATTGACAAAAGACTTGAGCATTCAAAAGATAAAATGAGTGATAAAGCTCTCCATAGCTACAAAATATATCTTACCTTGGCTTTCATGCTAAACAGTCTGCAGGACCTGCCCAGGGAAAAATTGCTCGATTTTGATTGTCAAAAGTGGGTTAACATGTCCAATGGCAAGGAGCAAAATTATGGCTGGCCGGAATTATTTTTTGCTGCGGGGCTTTTACTGAATAATGAAGAAAGTGTGGGCTGGCATAAAATGGCGTCAACCATTCACGGCATTGGTAAATATACCAAAGTCGATGTGGCCAAGTTATATGAACATTATGCTGGTAGAAATCCTTTTCTAAATTCAGCAGAAAGGACAAAAATACGGACTGACGAGATCAAGAAGGGTATGCGTGTAAGAATGCGCAATGGATGGGAAGCTGTAATTGTTAAAGAGGGGAAAGGAAACACTTTGACTGCCAAAGTATTTGGTGATTTTACTGAAACAGGTAACATATACGCCCATGATATCGTTGCTGCAGAAGTAAATGGCAAGTGGATAGAAGTTGGTATGTCTGAGGAACAATCTCGTTTACACAAGGAAGTTAGTGCTTTTTTTAATGAGTCGTCACTCAAAACCCGCGAGAAGGAGGTTTCCTCTTATGAAGCCTACGACAACAATGTCCTAAAGGAGAAGCACCTCGGCTACTCGAAACTTACGTTCGTCACCCCCGAGAGGATGAACGAGGTTTACGAGGAAGCGGAGCAGTACGGGGTCGAGACCTTGCGGAAGTGGGCGAAAAAGAGGGAACAGCAGAACCAGAAGTAACCCCCCCGCCTACGGCTCCACCAATAAAATCTTCACAGAAGATAAGGCCAACAAAGCCCGCGAGATCCTTAGAAAGAAGCTCAGCGGGATTCACATGGGTGTGCCTCACGATCAAGAGCTAATGCAAGACGGCGCTTATGCGGCTGGCTTTGTGATAGAGGGAGGGGCACGGAAATTCATTGATTATGCCAGCAAAATGATTGAGATTTTAGGGGATACGATCCGGCCCTATCTAAAATCCTACTACATGGCTGTAAAGTATCAGCCTGGACTTGATCGAACGGGGATGGACACCGAGGCCGAAGTCGATAAAATTGATGTCGATAATATTGATATTTCAAAAAAAATAGTATTATAAAATCAGGGGAAGTAGGTGTCAACAATGACCGATCTGCAAATGGCAGCCCTGGCACGGGAACGCTGGAAGGAAGAGAACCCGAGAGTGTACCGGAAAATGTTGAGGAGGGGAGACCTGGAGAGGGAGAGCCTGGCCGCAGCGAGGTTGACACGGAGGGAGATGAACGCCCTTATGCGGGTGATGATGACAGAGCAGGAGGCATGGCAGGCGAGCCGACACCTGTTCATCTACAAGACAGCTGAGCAGATAGCGGAGAGTTACAATCCGTAGAACATTCCGCAACGCCGTCAAGTGAACCGCGGGGTTAGTCCGTACCGAGAACAATCCAGGGAATTACCGTATCACTCCCGAAGACGACATCGTGAGTGTGCACCAGAGGGAGAGCGAATACCACTTCATCAACTGGATCAATCAGGGATTGCTTTGGTATATGAACAGGCAGAAAAGCCGCGCTTGGAGCGTGACAAGCGGGCTACAATTGCCCGCAGTGAGAGGCCCCATGCACGGCTTCGGTGGCCGAGAGCGTCTCCGGTCTGGGCTACAATCGCCCAGGGTAGGATCTGCTCAAGGCAAGAATAGGAGACTCTTCGAGTCCGATCTTGTCAAGGTGAATCAGTATTCCACCACCACCCGCGCCCCCGGCTGGTCCCTCTCCGACGTTCAATACATCTTCAAAAACCGAGACGTTGTGCGACGGAGGCAGTGATATGATTGCCCTGCTGTCACTTGAGCACGATTACATGGAATGGTCGCTGATTGTTGTTCGTAATCAAGTTTTTGTGAGGAGGCGTTTGTGAAATGACCTTCACCTACAAAGAGTTAACTCCTTCTGAGGAGCAGAGGTGAAGAGTACCAATTGGACTGAAGTATGCTACTATGACGCTGAATGCGTTACCTACTATTTTCAAAACCGGGGTTGTCAGTGAAAAGTCCTAATCCCCGAGTAGCAGCTGCAACCAAGGGAGCCCAGAAGATTTCGTTGTTCCATTTATCTGAACTGAAGCTCCTCCCCCGCCAGTAAAAACCACGGTACCGGTGTCAGGTCCCTCCTGTGAGGGAGAATACCGCACAGTCACCTGTTGGAACTGTCCCGTCATTAAGGTATAACTCCCACCAGACTGGATGCGGAAAGGAGCCTGCGTGGTGGCATTTCCCGTCAGCGTCGACCCCCCTATGTTCTTGACCGTCAAAATCAAATCTTTCGTCGTGCCCATCGGAATATAACCAAAATGGAGACTGCTCGGTGTCACTTGGATAACCGGAATGGTGATCTGCGAATACGTACCCACAAAGGTCGTCGTCCCAACATCCATGACAGCTTTCGTTTCCGAGAAATTGGCCGGCTTACTCCATCCCGCCAAGTCCCGCCATGCCAGGGTATAGTTGCCCAGCGGCAGATTATTCAGAGTCCGGTCTCCTGCACCAGTGTTGCTGTACCCATCCGGTCCCGTCAGAGACCAGGGAGCCGTTGTGTTCACGGCGTCAGGTTGTGCTTCGATGATGATGGTTCCTACTGGTGTCGATTGTGAATTCAATGGATCCGATCCCTCCTGAACCTCAGCCTGATCTGAATATCCGTCGCCGTCCGTATCCCTTGCATAGGGATTCGTGCCATAGACATGCTCATCTCCATCCTTCAAACCGTCTCCGTCGGTATCGGCAAGATTCATATCGGTCCCAAGTGCCGTTTCCTGCACGTCGGTCAGGCCGTCGTGGTCGCGATCGTCGTTCCGGACAAAATCGCCCAGGAAGCTCTCGGTTCCGTCAGCCTTGATTGCGCTGACGGCATAGAGCCATACTGGCGTGTCCGCCTGAGCGGACCAGACATGGCCCGTATCGTAGAATGTCCCAGCCGTATTGCCCAGAAAGGTCATAAAGGGTTCGTCACTCAGGCGTCCGTAGATCCGGTAACCGGTGACCGTGGGATCGGATACCACCTGCCAGGACAGACGCGTCAGGAGGTTGCCGCCCGAACTCAGCGGATTGGCTTGAATGCCTTGGGGGATCTTGGGGCTTTCGGTCACTGTGAGGGGCTTCTCCGCCGCGGCGTTCAGGGTGAAGCGGACATACACCGTGCTGCCGTGCTGATAGCCCATCGCCATGTAATCATTTGTCTTCGCAGTGCTCATGAACCCTATGGACAAACGGAACTCGCGGGCCGAATCGCCAGTGACCGCCAGGGTGTAGGCCCCGTACGCCGGATCGGGGATTGACAGGTTGCAGTTGCCCTTGGCCATCTGGGCCTTCGCATTTCCGAAACCGTCGGCGAGCGCTCCGCTTTCCGGATTAAGGCCCAGTGTCCTGTCCTGGGGATCCGTCAGATACAGCCTGACACCGCCGTGGCTGGCAACGGTCAGGATGGAGCCGCTCGCCGTACTGGCTGCCCGCATCGATGCGGCGGCGGGCTTTGGCTTCCCGGTGATGAACTCCACGATGTCGTCCTCATAGACCTTGAGAAGGCTTGAGTGCCCTCCCTCGCGGGAGTCATCGGCCGATAAATTGTCTAACGTCGCACGGCCCGCCGTCACTGTACTGTCCCCGCTCGTGTATCCGGGGACGCCGTTCGGTGCGCCGTATGGATAAAACGCGGTTTCCAGACCCACATAAATCTGGTCCATCGTGTCTTTGCCGGTCCCCACGAGGTTCTTCGCGGTTACGCCGTTGGCGGTGAAATGGTTGCCCCCCGTGAAATCCGCGTTCAGATCGCGTAGAGTTTTATTGTCGGGGACGTCCTTCCAAGAAAATGCTAGCTCATTAATCGTTCCTGAAAAGGCGCCCAGGAATTTATCCGTCGCCATCAGCGTCAGTAGGCCCGGTGCGTGGTCCTGATACAGCTTTCTAAATTTGTCATAACTATTCTTATAGATGGCATTATCCTTGTAGATCTCGACGTAGTTATATTGGCTCGTGCGAAAGTAAAAGTCTCCTAATATTACATCTGATAAAGTGAACGGTTCGTAATCATCCACGCGTGACGGATCGCCCCCATAGTACATATAGTACGGTTTAACCGACCCCTGGTGCGGCGTGCCCGCCATGACCAACTTGTTAATGTCATTACGGTATTTTGTCTTGTTCTGAATATAGGCCCGTGCCACCAGACCTCCCATGCTGTGGGCGATGATGTCCACCTTGGTTGCGCCGGACTTCTCCTTCGCGTGATCGATGGCCTTAATCAGGTATTCGTCGACGATATAGTCGAGGTTGCGCTTCCAGTCGTAGGGAACGGGGAAAAGGGATTTCTCCAGCATATATCCGTAATAAGGGGTTTCCAGCCGGTTCGCCAGGTCTGTCCAGCCCACGGCCTTGGAGGGGTCGTGCAATCCGTGGTATCCATTCCCTCCTTCCCATGCCGTGTCATCCCACGTCGGACTGGAATCGGGAAGGACCGGCCATATCAGCGACGATGTACTCGATCCCATCACACCCGCCAGCAGAAGAACGGGCCTCTCCGCCGTGGACACCTTTTCATTGATCACCAGCGTCACGATTTCGTCCCAGCTTGTAATTGCATACTGCGCGCTCTTCATGGCCTGGAGATTAGTCGCCCAGATGGTATAGGGGGTGCGGGTCAGACCGGTGAAGGTAAAGTTGCCGTTCGAATCAGTCAACGCCGTCAGCAGGCTGCCACCCGTGGTCGCTTGCATGTTCACCGTCGCATACGGAATCCTCTGGTTGTCCCCGTTGACGACAACGCCTCGCACGGTGCCGCTGTTGTATCCCTCCCCCTGCACCTCGATCAGGGCGCTCGTCCCCTTCAGCCCGCCGCCGGAGGCGTACAGGTACCCCTGACCAGGAGACAGGATGCTGATCTGCCCCTGCCCCACGCCGTTGGTCAAAGCGATCTTATTGGACTTGATATCTCCCAGGGAGCTGCTCAAAAGAACCTCGCCGGTAAAATCCGTGATGGTCTGGCCGGAGGCATTCGTCGCCGTCACCGTCACATCAAATGGCGTGCCGGCCTGCTGCGGGGAGGCCGCCGAGATGACCAATAAATTCGACTGACCCAATGACCCAGACTGTCCCGCACGAACGGCGCGCACGTGCAAATTATCCGACTTAATGTCTAGGTCGAAGAAGCCGATGTAGAAGCTCACGCGCAACGCGTGGTCCGCACTGTAGGCGCAGGAAGTGGACGACCAGTAATAGGACGACACGGTGTCTGAAGCCAGCAGCGGGTCGATGGCCGGATTCCCACGGGAATAGTCCAGCAGGGACTGCAGCTCGTTGCGGTCAGGCAGCCGCCAGTCCGTGTATCCCGCAAATTTTGAAGCATTCAGGGATACCACGTAAGCCAGAGCCTGCTGCCAAGTGTAGGTTCCGGAGGCCGTTGCCTTCTGCCACATCAAGCCGGTGGTCGTGTTCGTCACCGTGCCGTTGCCGTTGTCCGTCAGGACGGCTTGTTCAGTACTGCTTCCACGAACGGCGCGCACGTACCAATTAACCGACTTATAGTAGCCGATGTTGATGCAGCCGGAGAAGTCCACGGGCCACGCGTAGTTCGTATAGAGGCCGTGAGTAGTAGACGACCAGTAATTGGACGACCGTGTATTGGGGAACCAGTCGGCGTCGATCGTCGGCCCAGGAAAAGTGGAAAGGTTGATTAGGGAGGAGAGTTCCTCGATCGTCGGTAGCCGCCAGTCGGAGAAGCCACCGTAATGGGCCGCGTTAAGGGCCTGGATGAAGGCCTCCGTGTCCGTGGCGGCGTCTCCAGTCCCTGTGCCGCAGGTCCCCTGGTTCCCGCCGTTGGTGGCGGGATTCCGGTCGCACCAGGTAAAGGTCCTGTCGTTGTCGTGGATGCCGTCATTGTCGGTCTTCATCTCCCAGACCAGATTCGTCACGTTGTCCCGTGTCATGACCCAACCGTCGGCATAGGTGGCGGAGGCGGACAGAACCTGGCCGTTTTGCCCCAGCTTGGTGTAGGAGCGGGCCGGCCCCTGGTATTGGGCGTCCTGACCGTAGAAGGGTTCACCCGGGGATGGGCAGGTAATCTCGGTGGTATTGTTGTAGCATTTCGTCTGCCCCGTGTCGGGCCATGGCCAGGCGTGAGCATTGATGACGGGGATGAGCAGGAGGACTGCGAGAACCCAATTCTTTGTTGCTTTCACCATTGCACCTCAAGAGAAGCGGTATGACGTTCGGCAAAACGGTAACAGCGATAGAGGTCAAAATATGGAATCCAGTGTATTTTTTGCCCTGGCTTCTTAAAGTAGCAGATGGGCTCAAAACTTCGGCGTCCAATACCATAGTTGTCAACAAAATTGAACCATGATTATCGATCATAATTATGCATCTTTATCGAAATTGAAGATCTGTGTACTTCAGGAAGGCTTCCGCAGGTTACACGATGATAAAATTGGCTGCCAAACCTTCGTGTCTTTCAACTCGAACTGGGGGGATTGCCTGTTCCAGTCTTTGCGGCGATATTTTCAAATTGATTAATTTGAACTGCCCCATCAGGAAATGTGGCAATAATTTCCAGATCGCCTCCCATGGCCTTAATAAAATTCCTTAATGTGCTGATGTACATGTCTGTCCGCTTTTCAAGCTTTGATACCGCTGCTTGCTTGACAGACAATGTTTGTGCGAGTTGTTCCTGGCTTAAATTCCTGGCGTGACGCAATTCCTGTAAAGGCATTGCATCAAGAAAGGTCTTTGTTTTATCCGCCGCTTTTTTTCTTGCTGCGGGTTTCATTTTCTTTCTCAGAATGGAGTAAGGCTTGCTCATAGTGCACCCCCGAGTTCATCTTCTAAAGATTTCAGATGTTCTTCATAAATTCTTTCAGCCAATGGTATGTGTTGTTCGTACCAGCGCTTGCCGCCGGTCTTCTTGCCGCCAATAAGCAGAATGGCCGATCTGCGGGAATCGAAGGCATAAAGGATTCTATACGGTTTCCCTTTATGTTGAATTCTCAATTCCCTTAGGGCGCCGTACTTGGTCCCTTTCACATCAGAACTATATGGGTAAGGCAGATTAGGACCTTTTTCTTCCAGCAAACCGACTACAGCGTCAATATCGATCTGTTCATCCTCGCTCAGACCAATCCACCAAACTTCAAATTCGTCGGTATATTCAACATCCCATGCCATGAAAGGAATATAACCTCCAAGGAATATTATGTCAATAGTTTTTATATCGATCAATACCGTTTGAACTCTTCAGACTTATCCCGAAAGCATGTCCAATGTTTTCTGGTCGAAACCTTCGGTTATTGACATGAAGATAGTGCCTTACGGACGATCTGATCACGATGTATGGACCCCAAAGACCTCAATCTTCCAATTGGTTATGTTGGACGGTCCTATTTTCCGTGAAGATTGTCCATCCACCGGATCGCCTCAGAATCGCTGATCTTGCCAAGATAAATCTGAGTCGTCTTCAGGTCCTGATGCCTCAAGATTACTTTCGATACTACTTCCAGAGGGACGCCGTTTCTGCTGGCATATGTCGCTGAATATCTACGGAGATCATGAGGTGACAGGTGGACGTTCAGCTTGGCTCCCAATCCACGGACAAGAGACCTTGCTGTTGAATAACAGATGGGAAATACCAGCGCCTCTCCTTGAAGGGATTTCTCGGTGATGTATTCAGCCAGTTTTTTTGACACGTTCTCCGGCATATAGGCTCTTTCCGTATCTTTGCCTGATTTTGGTTCCCGTAGCGTAATGGTTCTGTCAGAAACGTCCGATGCCTTGATCTTCAGTAATTCACCAATCCTCAATCCGCAACGTGCCTGCAGTTCCAATATCAACCGGTCCCGCTGCCTTTTTGTGTTGTAGATCATTTCGTCCACGGTTTCCCGTTCCAGGATCTTGTGCGGAACTTGTTTCGGAGCCCTGAAAGACTTACTCAGCAAAGAAGCGTTGCAGGGATTTCTCATGTTCAGCGAGCAACGATCGATGATGAAATTGTAAAAGGCTTTCAACTGGGCATACCGGAGCCTTCGTGTAGATTTGGCGAGGTTCCTGGTCATGTCTTCCAGAAAATGGAAGATCTCATCGGGGCTGACGTCCTCCAGGAGTTTCTCCGCATGAACCGCATTGAACCGGTCAAGCAGGAGAGTGTAGCTATCAATGGTCCTCTGTTTATGGTTCGACTGAAGATAATATTTGAACAGGGTTATCGCTTCCTTCGTGGTCATGGCACACCTCCATTTTTGGGCTGATGAGGTCTTTAGGGAGGAGGTGATTATAACCTGAAATGCTGTTGGATACGAAAATTCCTATCGCTTGCAATAACGTAAAAGGCACCTACTTATCCGTAATCCCAAGTAAGAAACAGAAATGAAGATTACCGATTATTACTGTCGTCTGTAATGGTGACGCTGAACGCGCTTATGGGTCTGATGTTTTGAAG
>CAZFCG010000096.1:0-9987 GCA_964517595.1 uncultured Geobacter sp.
TTTTGGAGCGGGAAAGGGGATTCGAACCCCCGACCTTCAGCTTGGGAAGCTGACACTCTACCACTGAGTTATTCCCGCGTGAGAGAGTCTATTTATCCCATCGACTCCTCTTTTGTCAACCGATTTTTCCACATGGAATCACGCAACGGGGATTCCCTTCCCTTTTGGCTGCCGCCCCCCGGGCGCTGAAGTTTCCCGCGGGCCCTGGGTTCGGCTCAAGAGCAGGCGAACATGGGAAGATTCAACAGAGCGGAGGGAGTATCGATGATGTAGTCCGCCCCGGCAATCTCGTTCCGGTCTCCGTACCCGAAGGAGCAACCGATCGTCAAGATACCCGCCGCCTTGCCCGCCGAGATGTCGTTTATGCTGTCTCCGACCATGGCGGTCCGCTCCGGAATGAAACCCAGATCACCCATGACCTTCCGGAGAGGTTCAGGCGAAGGCTTCCGCTCCCTCAGCGAGTCCGCGCCGATGATGCATTGGAAAAAACCGTCCGCCTTCAGTGTGGTCAGCACCTTGCGGCACAGGGCCACGTTCTTGTTGGACACCACGGCAAGGGTCTTTCCCGAGTCGCGCAGGATTGATAGGGTTTCTTCGGCGCCAGGGTAGAGGCGGGTCTTGTCCACGATATGCTCCTCGTTGTAGGCGAGAAAGACCGACAGACCAATCTCGATCTCCTCCGCCACCGCATCGGGCATCGCCTTTTCCACCAGGCGGCGGGCCCCCTGCCCCACGTAGCCTCGAACCTGTTCCAGGCTCGCGACCTTCCTTCCCAGAGAGGTGAGCATGTGGTTGGTCGCATCGGCCAAGTCCTCCAGCGAATCGATGAGAGTGCCGTCAAGATCGAAAATTATCAGGTCAATGGTATCCATATGTTCAGCAAGCAAAACGCGCCATCCTTGAGCCTCAAATCATCACTCATCACTTTTCACTTATCACTTTTCACTTTTCACTTTTCACTTTTTACTTTTCACTTTTCACTTTTCACTCATCACTCCCACTCAATGGTTGAAGGCGGCTTCTGGCTGATGTCGTACACCACGCGGTTCACACCCTTCACCTCGTTGATGATGCGGGACGAGATGGCGCCCAGCACCTCGTAGGGGAGCTTGACCCAGTCGGCGGTCATGCCGTCCAGGGAGTTGACCGCCCGCAGCGCCACTGTGTAGTCGTAGGTGCGCGCATCGCCCATGACCCCTACGGTCCGCACCGGCAGAAGCACGGCGAAGGACTGCCAGATGTCCCTGTAAAGGCCTGCCTTGCGGATCTCGTCCAGGACCACGGCATCCGCCTCTCGCAGGATCTCCAGCCTCTCGGCGGTTATCTCGCCGATGCAGCGGATGGCCAGGCCCGGACCAGGGAAGGGCTGGCGGTGGATCACCTCGTCCGGCATCCCCAGCTCGCGGCCCAGAAGCCTGACCTCGTCCTTGAAGAGCTCCCGCACTGGTTCCAGCAGCTTCAGATTCATCTTTTCCGGAAGGCCTCCCACGTTGTGGTGGCTCTTGATGACCGCCGACGGTCCTTTGGTCGAGACGGATTCGATGACGTCAGGGTAAAGGGTGCCCTGGGCCAGGTAATCCACCCTGCCCAGCTTCTTCGCCTCTTCCTCAAACAGGTAGATGAACTCGTTGCCGATGATCTTCCGCTTCCGCTCCGGGTCGATGACGCCCGCCAGCTTGTCCAGGAAACGGTCCGTCGCGTCCACATACTTGAGGTTGATCTTGAAGTGCCTGCTGAACAGGTTAACCACCTTCTCCGCCTCGCCCTTGCGCAGCAGGCCGTTATTGACGAAGACGCAGGTGAGCTGGTCGCCGATGGCCCGGTGGATGAGCACCGCGACAACCGAGGAATCGACCCCGCCGGACAGGCCACAGATGACCCGCCCGTCGCCCACCTTGCGGCGGATATCCTCCACCTCGGTCTCGATGAATCCGGCCATGGTCCAGGTGGGGCGGCATTCGCACACGGCAAAGAGGAAGTTGCCCAGGATCTCCTCGCCGCGCGGGGTATGAACCACCTCGGGGTGGAACTGGACGCCGTAGAAGCGTCGCCCGGCGTCCTTCATGGCCGCCACCGGGCAATGACCGGTATGGGCGATGCGCTGGAATCCCTCCGGCATTGCCTCGATGCGGTCGCCGTGGGACATCCACACCTCGGCACGGTCGCTGAATCCGGAGAACAGATTCGTTACGTCATCCAGCTCCATCACCGCGCGGCCATATTCCCGCTTTTCCGAGCGCTCCACCTTTCCGCCCAACTGATGGGTCATGAGCTGCATACCGTAGCAGATGCCGAGCACGGGGACACCGAGGCCGTACACGCCCGCATCCGAATGGGGAGCGTCCTTGTCGTATACGCTGGAGGGACCGCCGGACAGGATGATTCCCTTGGGCCCGTACTGGCGAATCTTTTCCAGAGTCATGTTGTAGGGATGGATCTCGCAGTAGACGCTCTGCTCGCGCACGCGGCGGGCTATGAGCTGGGTCACCTGGGAGCCGAAGTCAAGGATCAGTATCTTTTCGCTATGGATATCCTGTGTCATGGTCAGTTCTCAACCCGGTAATTGGGGGCTTCCTTTGTGATGATTACGTCATGGACGTGGGATTCCTTGAGGCCCGCACCGGTGATGCGCACGAACCGCCGTCTCTGCTGAAGCTCCTTGATGGTGCGGCACCCCGTGTAGCCCATGCCGGCCCTCAGACCTCCCATGAGCTGGTGGATGGTGGCGGATAGGGGCCCGCGCATAGGCACACGCCCTTCAATCCCCTCGGGGACCAGCTTGGTTTCCGTTTCCACCTCGGTCTGGAAGTATCGGTCCTTGCTCCCCTCTTTCATTGCGCCGATGGAACCCATGCCGCGATAGGTCTTGTACGCCCTTCCCTGGAAGAGGATGGTGTCTCCGGGCGATTCCTCGGTGCCGGCGAACAGGGAGCCGATCATGACCACGTCCGCTCCCGCGGCGATAGCCTTGGTAATGTCGCCGGAGTATTTTACCCCGCCGTCGGCGATAAGGGGAACATTGTACTGCCTCGCCACCCTTGCGCATTCGCTTATGGCGGTAATCTGGGGCACGCCGACCCCGGCCACAACCCGGGTGGTGCAGATGGAACCGGGGCCGATGCCCACCTTGATGGCGTCCACGCCGGCCGTTATGAGCGCCTCGGCAGCCTCCGCGGTTGCTATATTCCCTGCCATCAGCTCCAGTCCGGGGAACCTCTCCTTGACAGTCTTTACCGCGTTGAGCACCATCTGCGAAAAGCCGTGGGCGGTATCGATCACCACCAGATCTACGCCGGCCTTGCACAGGGCGTCCACCCGCGCCTCCATGTCCACCGTAGGCCCGACCGCGCCACCCACCCGCAGCCGGCCAAGGCTGTCCTTGGAGGCGTTGGGATACTTCCTGACCTTTTCGATGTCCTTGATGGTTATAAGCCCCTTCAGATTGCGCTCATCGTCCACCACCAGCAGCTTTTCCACCCTGGTGTTCTTCAGGTGCTCCTTGGCCTCCTCCAGGGTTGTTCCTACGGGGACGGTTACCAGGTTCCGCTTGGTCATGCGCGCCGAGATGGGAAGGTCCAGGTTGGTCTCGAAACGGAGGTCGCGGTTGGTGAGGATACCCACCAGCTTTCCGTTGTTCTTGGTGATGGGAACACCTGATATGCGGTATTGCTGCATGATATCGAGGGCCTCGCGGATCTTCTGGTTGGGCCGCATGGTGATGGGGTCCACGATCATCCCGGATTCACTCTTTTTCACCTTGTCCACCTCCAGGGCCTGGGCCTCAATGGAAAGGTTCTTGTGGATGATGCCCATCCCCCCCTCCCGCGCCATGCAGATGGCGGTGCGGGCTTCGGTGACGGTATCCATGGCTGCGCTGATGAGCGGAATGTTCAAGGGGATATTCCTGGAGATACAGGAGGAAAGATCTACCTCCAGGGGAAGGACATCCGAATAGGAAGGAACGAGAAGGACGTCGTCAAAGGTAAGAGCCTCATGAATGGTGTTTTCAATCATCACGACCTCCGTTGTGTCGTAAAAATGTGAATTCTGGATAGTATACGTGCTTTGTCAAGTCAAGAAAAAAGGGGTTTCCGCCCCGGTTGCGGTGCGCGGAAGAGACGCCCGCAAGCCTTTACGAGGGTATGAAGGTTTCCCTCGCGCCGATGCGGTAAACTGTCGCGGTTATGAGGCGGACGGCGTTTTCCAGGTCCGACAGCGACAGGACCTCCACGGGCGTATGCATGTAGCGCAGTGGGATCTTCACCAGCGCCGTGGCCACCCCGTCGCGGCTTATCTGCATGACGTTGGCATCGGTTCCGGTGGCCCTGGGGATGCCGGTTACCTGCACCGGGATATTTTCCCGCTCCGCAGTATCTATGATAAGGTCGAAAAGCGCCGGGTTGATATTGGCGCCTCTCGGTACGATGGGCCCCTTGCCCACGCAGACATCGCCATTCTGCTTCTTGTCAAGGTCCGGCTGGTCCGTGGCGAAATCCACCTCGACGCAGATACCCACGTCGGGTCTGACTGAGTAACTGCTGGTGGTTCCTCCCCGCAGCCCTACCTCCTCCTGGACCGATGATACGCCGAACAGCTCCACCGGAAGCTCCCTGCCGGAAAGGGCGACCTCCCGCAGTACCTCCGCCACAACGAAACTTCCCGACTTGTCATCGAAACCGCGTCCGGCGATACGATCCCCGTGCAGTTTCTCAAGACCGGCCCGGAAGGTAACCGGGTCTCCGATGCGCACCAGCTCTTCCGCCTCTTTGCGGTTGGCTGCGCCTATATCGATGTACTGGGCATCCATCTTTACCACCGTCTCCCTGTCCTTCGGCTCGATAAGATGGATAGGCTTCTTGCCGATAACGCCGGGCACGGCGCCGCTTCTGCCATGCACCAGCACCCGCATGCCCTGGGTAATCTGGGGATCGATGCCGCCGATAGCGCCGAAGAAGAGAAAACCGTTGTCATCGATGAATTTGACCAGGAGCCCTATCTCGTCGGAATGCCCGACAAGCATTACCCTGGTCGCGCCTTCCCCGCCCCCAGCTATCCGGGCGATGGAATTGCCCAGCATATCGCCTGCAACAGGGGCAAAGGGAGCCACGTAATCGCGGAATATACGCTGGGCCGGCTGCTCGAATCCCGAGGGGCTCGGCGCCTCCACAAGTGATGTAAGAAACTGGAATGATTCTTCACGCATGTTTATGATTTCTCCTTACGGCAAGGGCGGGTTTAAGGCCCGCCCTTGCATGGTTCATTCTCTATTATCCGCCCGTCACATGGGGTATTTTCCCATGTCCTTCGGGTCCATTTCTTCCAGCATGCGGATAAGACGCCCTGCGTCCTTCTCACCCAGGCCCTCTTCGGGGTCCAGGTCCAGGGTCGACGCCCCTTCGAGCACTTCCCGGGCGACCTGGACGGGAAGAGCATACTTCACGGCCATGACGATTGCCTCGCAGGTCCGCACCTTCACCTGTATCTCCTCACCTTCACGCGAAAATGTCATGGAAGAGTCCAGGACATTCCCCCGCAGGGCGTCGATACTGATGCCCCGCACCTCCACCCGCATCTGCTCGAAAAGTCCGGTGATCAGGTCGCGGCATCCCCGTTCGGCGACGGCGTCCCGGTTGATTAGCTCGGCAGCGATGGCTACCGATTCCAGGGTGGTCAGCCATATGGGGAAGGAGATATCCTCTTTTTTATTCTTCAGAAGCACCATGGGAGACTGGGACGCGGAATCGAGAATAAACTCCTGGACATCCATCTGGAGGTAATTCGATTTTTTCCCTGACCGTCCAGCGACGCTCATAAACGTTCTCCCAGGAGGGAATTGCGGAACGCGCGAACTATCCTGACCGGAACGATGCTTCCCTTCAATCCGGGGTCCGCGGCGAAGTTGACGATCCGGTTTCCTCCGGTGCGTCCGAATATCTGGCCGGGCCGCTTGCTCTCCCCTTCCACCAGCACTTCCTGGCGGCTCCCCACCAGGCTTTCGTTGCGTTCCATGCTCAGGCGATCCTGGAATTTCTGCAGCCGCTCCAGCCGCTTCTCCTTCTCCCGCCTGGAAAGATCGTCGGGGAGCTTCGCTGCCGCCGTCTCCCGCCTCGCTGAAAAGACAAAGGAAAACAGGTCGGCGTACCCCACTTCCTCCATGAGGGACAGGGTCTGGAGAAAATCGTCTTCGGTCTCTCCCGGAAAAGCGACGATCATATCACCAGTGATGGAGATATCCGGGCGGGCCTGTTTCAGAGCGATGATCTTTTCCAGGTACTCCCGACGGGTATAGCCCCGGTTCATCCGTTGCAGAATGCGGTCGCTTCCCGACTGGGCGGGCAGATGGATGTGGCCGCAGAGCTTTTCCAGGTCTGAAAAACATTCGATGAGTGAAGGGGAAATATCTTTGGGGTGGGAAGTGGTGAAGCGGATGCGCTCAATGCCGTCAATGGCGGCCACGCGCCGCAGAAGGCCGGCGAAGTCAGGCTCGCCGGGGCTATTAAGGCCATAGGAATTGACATTCTGCCCCAGCAGGGTAACCTCCCGCACACCTGAAGCGGTCATCTCCCTGATCTCCCGGAGGATGTCCTCTGAACGCCAGCTGATCTCCCGGCCCCGCACATAGGGGACGATACAGTATGAACAGAAATTGTCGCATCCCTGCATGACGGTGACGAAGCGGGTGACGCTGCCGTCCGCGTCCCGGCGGGGAAAGAGGTCGAGGCGCGCCTCCGGATCGAGGAAATCGTTCCAGGCAAGGCGTTCTCCCGTTTCGGCGGCCCGCACCATCTCGGGAAGGAGGTGCAGGGAATGGGTGCCGAAGACCAGATCCAGGTAGGGAACCCTTTTGAAGAGGCGGTCTCCCTCCTGCTGGGCGATGCACCCCCCCACTCCCAGAAGCACCCGGCGGCCTCCCCTTTTCAGTCCCTTGAGCCGTCCCAGTTCACTGTAGACCTTTTGTTCTGCCTTGGCCCGGATGCAGCATGTGTTCAGGATAATCAGGTTGGCGCAAGACGGATCGTCGGTCGGCGTGTAGTCCAGATCCTTCAGGAGCGTAAACATCGTCTCCGTATCGTTGACGTTCATCTGACAGCCGAAAGTTTCTATGTAGAGCTTCTTGGCGAGATTCACATAAGACCTTCGAGAAGAATATTCCGCTGATAGTACGAGATTATTACGTTTCAAGTCAACAGGTTTCAACCGGAACCGGCATGAACGCCAAGGAAGTGCGGTGGGCAAAACAGCGGTTTACTTACCATGAATGCATTACGGCAGGGAATTCCAGGGATAAGGATACCGAATCAGCCCGGAGAGGAAGCAAAAAGAAAACCGGCGGTTGATTCCCGTCTCCGGGCCGGATCATGTGGATTCATCTTAACTGTCCGGCTGGAAAACAGTTTCCGGACAACATGGCTCACACCCGCCGCGCCCATGCCCTCTGAAGAAGAATCTTCAGATTTTCCCTCTCCAGGGCCGGGTCGAATTTCCGCGACTCCCGCCGACACCTTTCCGCCAGTTCAGCATAGAAACCTTCATCCCTTTCCGTCATCAGGAGGAGATCGGCCAGACGGCGGGTATCACCCACCGGGAAGAGCCCCGGATAATCTTCTCCCAGGAGGCCCCGCATGCACGCCATGTCGCTCCCCACAACCGGAACGTCGGAGACGATGGCCTCCGAGACCACGTTAGCCCCTCCCTCGAAGAGGGAAGAGACAACGAGCAACCGGCTTCGGAGAAGGATACCAGCGGTATCATCGGCGGACTTTTCACCGAGCCAGCGGAAGCGCTGGTTCACGGCCATCTCCCGTTCCGCCGCGACGCCAAGCTCCTCGGACAGCGCCTTGCCCACCAGCAGCACCCTCACCCCGGAGTCCGGGGGGAGCAGGCGGGCCGCATAGGCCGCCCGCAACGGGTCCTTCACCTCCCTCAGATGGGCGATAACACAGATGTCAAAGGCCTCGCTCTTCACAGGAGGTCTAATTCGCGGTTTCCCGGCGGACTGGAAGATAACCATCGCCTTGTCCCGATATTCGCACGGCAGCTCTTTCAGCGCCAGGGGATGCAGGACTACCAGCTGGTCGGCGAGGCGAAGGGCCTCGTCCGCTCCCGGATCATCCTTCAGATCCTGGTAGAGGTCGGTTCCCGTCAGGCAGACAATCAACCGCTGGGTGGGATCCCTCTCCATGAACGAGGATAAGGCGCTCCTGTTCTTGCAGGCATTGAAAACGACCAGGAGATCACATCTTTCGTCCCGGGCCTCCTCGCCCATATAAACACGATGTCCCAGATCCTGAAAAAAAGAGCGCCACCGTTCACAGGTTACGGTGTTGCCGTTGCGGATGTTTTGCGTCAAGGGGGCCAGAAAGCGGATATTCATCTCGGCTGACTCTCAATATGGATGGTTAGAAACACGGCACAAATGGGTTTTCAGGCGAATCGCGAAATGCAATAATAGCCCAAACCGGTAAACAGTCGCAATCATTGTTGTTATTATTTCCCGTATCGTCGGGGAAAGGAAAGCGGATAGACACCTTGAAAAACGAGATTGAAGAATTCTGCCGCTATCTGGAAACAGAGAGGAATGTGTCTCCCCATACCCTGAAGGCCTACCGGGTCGACCTGGAGATGTTCTTCCAATTCGTCGGCAAGGAAGAGGGGAAAGAAGTGAACCTGGAAGGTGTTACCCATCTTCTGGTGCGCCGCTATCTGGCAGCCCTGGCCAAGGACAGCATGAAGAGCACCATGGGACGGAAGCTGGCGTCAATACGGTCCTTTTTCAAATATCTGGTTCGAGAGGGAAAGGCCGGAAAAAACCCGGCGGAGCTTGTTAACACACCCAAAAAGGAAAACAGGGCGCCGTTTCACCTGACAATCGACGAGGTGACCGCCCTCGTGACAGCGTCGGGCGAGAGGAGAATACTCACGCTCAGGGACCGCGCCATCCTTGAGACACTTTACTCATGCGGCATCAGGGTCAGTGAACTGACCGGCCTGGATGTGGGCGGCGTTGATCTGGATGAAGCCATGGTCCAGGTCATGGGAAAGGGAGGAAAGGAACGGATAATCCCCCTTGGTAGCCATGCCCGGGAGGCGCTAAAGGATTATCTGAAGGCCAGAAGGGGACCGCCGCGCGACGAACCCCTTTTCCTCAATTGGCGGGGCGGACGCCTGACGCCTCGAAGCGTGGGACGTATCGTCGACAAGTACATGCGCAGGATTGCGACCATGAAAAAAGTGTCGCCCCACACCCTCCGCCACACCTTTGCCACCCACCTGCTGGAAGGGGGAGCGGACCTGCGGGCCATCCAGGAGATGCTGGGCCACGCATCCCTTTCCACAACGCAGAAATACACTCACGTGAGTATCGACCGCCTGATGGAGGTCTACGACAAGGCCCACCCCAAGGCGCGGAAGAAGGAGCAGTGATCATCCTGTGAACGGGATCAGGCGCTGAACGAAACAAAGGGATGGAGCTATACAGCTCCATCCCTTTGTTTTTTGTTGAAAACGGGAATCCTACTTTGCGATGGTCTTTGCCAGTTCCAGCGCAACATCCTTGTACGGGTTGGCGTACAGGATGATCAGGCAGATGACCAGAACGTAGATGGCGAGGGACTCGATCATGGCGAGACCAATCATCATGGTGGTCAGAAGCTTGCCGTAGACGCCGGGATTGCGCGCGGTCCCTTCCAGGGCCGCCTTGATTGCGTTGCCCATGCCGATACCGGGTCCGATAACCCCTACCGCCATGCCGAGACCGGCCGCCAGGATACAGATGGTGACGAATAACATCCGATGCTACCTCCTTCTTCGTTGATATCTCCTAAACAGTATAGGAAAGTTGAATCATATCTTTTCGATCAAAACCGCTGCCCTTTTTAATGGGCCTCTTCAAGGGACCCATGGATATAGATGGTCGACAGGAGCATGAAGACAAAGGTCTGCAGAAAGGCCACCAGCACGCCCATGAGCATCATGGGAAGGGGCACG
>CAZFCG010000097.1:0-9844 GCA_964517595.1 uncultured Geobacter sp.
GCCGGGTCGGCGGTGGCGGCCAGGGCCTTGTGGAAGAAGGCGTAGACCTCCTCGTCTTCCTTGCCCAGGATCTTCGCGTGATCGGCATATGCGGCCATTCCCTTCAGGCCATAGATGAGGATCTCTATGGCGGAGCGGATGTCCTCATTCTCGTGGAAGGCCGGAATGCCGTACTGCTCGCCCTGCTTCACCAGATCGGTCGCGAGCGACCAGGCGGCCGGGCCTTCGGTGAATTGCGCGGCGGCGGTGCCGTTCTTGGCCTTGAATGCCGTTTCATAAAGATGTCGCGCCCTCTCCTTGAGCTCTCCACACTGCTTGATGAGCGCCTCAAGCCGGGCAGGATCGAAATTCACATTGGTAACGGTGGCAAAGAGGCCTTCGAGGACAAACCTGTCAATGGCGGGATCCTTGGCGCCCAGTCCGCGCGCCTTGTCGGCATAGAAGGAAAGGGCTTTCAGGCCGTAAAGCAGGTTATCCTGCAGAGCCGCCACGTCCGGCTTCTTGCCGCATACTCCCGAAACCTCGCATGCAACCCCTTTTGCGGTCTGTTCACACTGATGACAATACATGAATTCCCTCCTTTTGATGTTGTCGGCGGTCCCTTGAAAAGTCCGCCAGACCTTTGTACATGGACCCAGATGTTACGGTTCTGATCAGATGGGCCAACAGAACCGATCCCGGGTTGTCCGGGATGAGAATAATGAATAACCGGGTTTCTGCACGAAAAATGACGCCTGCGATCATTTTCGTATCACATGAGGTTCTTTCGAAACAGGCGCTCCCAGGAACCGTTGTAGTTGCCGATATCAAGTCCGGCAACCCTGATGCCGCCGCCTTTCTTGTATTGCACCAGAACTTTCAGTTCTTTGCCTCTTTTGGCAATGCCAGTGATGCCGATCCCGGTACCATCAGCTTCACCACGAGGCTCTTCCTTCTCATCCAGAAGGAACTCCATCTGTCGGCCGACCTTTTGCACGGCAGACCAGATGGTCATTTTATCCACAGCCCAGCCAAACATTTGGCCGATTTTGGCCGATACCCGGTACGAGGTTAGCGCCCCCATCAGCGCTAGTTTGCGGCGAGTGGCGTCCGGAACCCGCTGCTTCGGCTCCATCCCTAGGAGAGATCGCGTGATATATTGCTTGTGACCACAACTCTTGCACAATACCTGGAGCTGCTGGAGCGTCAGCCAGCGAAACCAGGTGAGAATGGTCGTGGCCTTGCCATGCCGCGTCTTCCACACGAAGTCACTGCCATTGCCGCAGCACGTACAGGCAAAGGACTTCCGCGGCAAGCTCATCTCATATTCAGTAAAACCGACCAGCACCTTCTGGAAAAAGCCTTCCAGAAACTGGGGCAACAGCAGCAAAAACGCCTTCATGATGGCAGAGAAATCGCTGCTGGTCAGGGTAACTCGAAATTGACTCTCGAAGTCGACCGTGATACTTCTTTCTTGTGGGAGTTCTCCCATAATGCCCTCCTTTTTGGTTTTGGTTTGCGCAACAACACAAATACCATGATGGAGGGCATTTCGCTTACTACTTCTCAGGTCTCCCATTTTCTACGCTACCAAAAAATGACAGCCTCATTTTGCTGCTAACGAGTGTCGCTGAAGGTGAAAATCCATGGATTCTTCTATCGCAGCCGTTCGCCGCTCCCCGGAGGAGCAGGTTTGTCTCGAAACGATGATTAGGGACATTTTTGAGCATCGTCTCCCCTTTAATGAAGTCATTGGCCTCAGGATCGAGTCCCTGGACCCCGAATCGCCCCGCCTGGCCTTTGATATGCGTCCGGAATTAATCGGCAGCTATCAACATAACCGTCTCCATGGCGGCGTGATTGCAACGGCATTGGATACGGTCGGCGGTTTTGCCGTTGCCGTGGCAGTTGCCGAAAAACATGCACATGAAACGGCAGAGCAGATTGTCATGCGTTTTGGCCGCTTCGGAACAATCGACCTGCGGGTGGATTACCTGCAGCAGGGTATCGGCCGCAGCTTTCACGCAGGCGCGAAAGTCATGCGCCTGGGTGGGCGTATCGCCTCCGTGCAGATGGAGTTGAGGAACGACGCCGGCCTACTGATTGCAACCGGTACGGCCGCCTACATCATCAGCTGACCTTCGTGCGACACGATGCATCTCACAGCCGGGGGACGTACACGGGTCTGTTTTCCGCGTACAAAGGATAATCTCAATGCAAAAATGGTTTTTTCTTGTTGTGGCCATTATCAGTGAGGTTGCAGGGACATCAGCCCTGAAATCGGCAGAGGGTTTTACGAAGTTCTGGCCTTCAACCGTAGTTGTTGTTGGTTATGCTTCGGCTTTTTACTTTTTGTCACTCACCCTGAAAACTATCCCTGTTGGTATTGCATATGCTGTCTGGTCAGGCGTCGGTACAGCTCTGATTGCCTTGCTTGCCTGGGTTTTTATGGGACAGAAACTGGATTGGCCCGCAGTAGTCGGCATTCTGCTTATTGTTTCGGGTGTGCTTGTTCTGAATCTTTTCTCGAAAACAGTAACACAGTAGCGACAAACGAGAGAAAAGGGAAGAGGGGAAAGCTGGCCCGCTCCAAAGCCAGAAATCTTCTGGAACGCCTGAGGAACTTTGAGGATGACGTTCTCAGATTCATGGATGAAATGGAGGTTCCCTTCTCCAACAACCAAGCGGAAAACGACCTTCGGATGACCAAGGTCCAGCAGAAGATATCCGGATGTTTCCGCTCCGTTGAAGTAGCGAAGATTTTCTGCCGCATCCGCAGTTATCTGTCAACATGCCGTAAGCAGGGCCTTACTGCCTCGGAAGCTTTGCGCTTGCTGTTCCAAGGAAAGCGGCCTCCGTTCATGGCGGAAGCATAAACTTCTCTCGGGTGCTGTCACTTAAACGCTCGATGGAAGCTGAGTAGTTACCAAATTTCTGACCCTGGTCTATCAGATCGATGCCGGATGCAAACGCCTCCTCTGGATTGGTAAAGACCGTACCGGCGCCACGTTGAAGAGCTTCTTCCAGGAATTCGGCGCTGAACGTTCGGCGAAACTCAGGTTCGTCTGTACCGACATGTGGAAACCATATCTCCGGATTGTCGCTGAGATGGCAGACAAGGCTCTCAATATTCTGGATCGTTTCCACATCATGGCCCATATGAACAAGGCCATCGACAAGGTACGAGCGACGGAAGTCAAGACCCTCAAAGCCCAGGGCAAGGAACCGGTCCTGAAACATAGCCGCTGGTGCCTGCTCAAGCGGCCCGAGAACTGCACGGAGAAGCAGACGGTTAAGCTCCAGGAACTCATCGCAATCAACCTCAAGACGGTGAGGGCCTACCTGCTCAAGGAAGACTTCCAGCGCTTCTGGGGTTACAAGAGCGCCGGTTGGGCTGACAAGTTCCTTGATGACTGGTGCAGCCGAACCATGCGTTCACGTATCGAACCGATGAAGAAGGTTGCCCGCATGCTGCGCTCTCATCGGGAGCTTCTTCTCAACTGGTTCCGAGCAAAAGAGTTGATAGCCCTGGGTGCGGTGGAGGGCCTCAACAACAAGGCAAAAGTGACTACGAAAAAAGCTTACGGCTTCAAGAGCTTTCCTGTCGTGAAACTTGCCTTATATCATACACTTGGGAAGCTGCCCGAACCGGAGTTTACCCATAAATTCTGCTGGTGAAGCTAAATGGCTTTTTTCTCTTCGGCGCTGATTAGGGCGAGTCCTTTGTCCAGGATCCGGTTCAGTTCAGGCCGGTCCTTCCGCGAGCAGAATCCCATTCTGTACACATATCCCGAGTCGCCTGCTATGCGAAGATTGGTAATTCCATTCTTTTCGATGTAATAGGTTGCGGTCGCCAGATTTTCCACGAATACGTCACTCAGGCCTAACGATACCTTCCGCAATCCGGTTTCCACATCAGGGACCAGATCAAGGCCCAGCTTCGGATAATTGACAGCGATGAGGTTGTGGGCAGCGTACTCGGACACCACGGAGACCTTCATTCCGTTGAGTTTTTCCAGCGTGAGAGGACCCTTGACTTTCTCGCGGGCAATGAGCGCAGCAGGGAATTCGAGGAAAGGCTCGGTGAATAGCAGATATTCCTCGCGTTGCGGGGTTTTGGTCGCCACATAAACATCTATCTGCCTGCTTTTGGCCTTGCTGATGATTTCATCCCAGTTCCGCAGACGGACGATTTCAATGCGGATACCGAGTTTCTTTTCGAGAAGGGCAACGTAATCCGCTGTTATACCGCTGTATGAACCGTTGCCGGCGAAATACTCGACCGGCGGGAAATCCGGATCGGGTGCCAGCCTGATGACCGGATGGGCTTTCAGCCACGCCCTTTCCGCCGCAGTGAGCGGGTCCCTGCTTTTCGTCTCAAGATTCCCATGCAACGCCAGGACAGCCGGAACGACACACAAAAAAAGCGCTCCTATCAGCCAAAGCCATCGGGAGCGCTTCATATTTTCAGGGATGATAGTGGTCACCATGCACCTGCCTCCAGTATCACGAGCCTTTCGTTTACAGCCAACAAAAACCACCCTTTGCCGCAGAATCGATACGGTTTGGCCACCGCACTCACGCTCGCCGGACCGGAACCGCGAATTCCTGAATGGGCGCTACTATCCCGCGACCACGCTATCATTGTCCCACGGGGATAATGGATTCCTTCTTGCGATACACCATGCCCTGGAAAAGAGCGACCACATCACCGTCATCATCGGTAACCTCGACCAGGTACAATGCCAGCTTGGGGTTTCGTGATTTCTCCCTGGCCACGGCGTACAGGGTCCCCTTTGTGGCCGCCTTGACGAACGAGACGCTCGTATTGATGCCCATTGCCAGGGTGCCGTGGGAGTTGGAGGCAACGGCAAACGCGAAATCGGCAAGCGTAAAGATAGCGCCGCCATGGACCGTCCCGGCCGCATTGTAGTGACAGGGTTCAATCTTCATGCTCACCTTGGCGAAACCCGGATCCACATCCAGAAGCTCTATCCCGCAATGGCGGGCAAAGATGTCCTTGGCGGCAAAAAACCGTTTTATGTCTTTCATGATTCCCCTCCTGAAAAATTTTTACCAGAAGCGCACTCCAAAAACCATGTATTTTTTTGTCAACCAGGTGGGCATACCGCTTTGCGCCGACCACCATGGATTCGCAGAGACGTCCGAAAGGAGAGATCCGTTCCGAGGTGGCCGGAGTATCAATACCGTCTCCGCAGCTCCAGTCCATTGTACCCGGAGGAGAACCCGAACTCCCGCAGCGTATCGCGGTACTCGCTCCGGCTTGCCGCAACGCCGTTGATCTTTTCGACAACGATTCCTTTTTGCGGATTGAACCCCCTCGCAAGGAGTATCTTGAACAGCTCAAGTCCTTCGTGGAGTCGCGGGTGATCGGGAGGAATGTGGATGCGCAATTCCCTGCCGTTCTTCATCGACTCCATCACCAGCCGTTTCCCCAGGAAGACGAGATGATTGGACGGAATGCGGCGCGGCAGCGTGCCCCTCAACCCCTCAAGCCCGATTCCGCACAGGGAGGCGGGGTCCTTGGCATTCATCCACCAGATTCTCTCCTCGTCCAGCCCGTCGCGCAGGATGCGGAACGCCTCGAACGAGATGAACTGCACACCGGGGATCCCCTCGAAGAAATAGCCGCTCAGGATCTCGCCCGACAACTCCATAAGGCGGAGGATGGGGAAGAGCTTCCGCCAGCGCAGCGGCTCCGCTTCGTTCTCCAGAAGCTCGCGAAACAGGAGGCCGTAGCGGTCGAAGAGCATGCGGGCGCGTTCCCTGGCCAGTTCCTGCCTTTCTATCCCCTCCGGCTCACACGTGGAAACGTCCAGCATCCGCCAGTTTCCCGAAATCGGACGACCTGCGGCCCAGCGGCGCATGGTTGAGCGCCCGGCGCGGTTGCGTCCGCCCTGTCCCGCGCTGTCCAGCGCCACCGCCTGGAAACCGTTCAGGATCCCCTTGCGCAGCGTTTCCATGGAATCGTTGGTCACTGCCGATTTCCAGGTCAGCTCCCACAGGCGCCGGGTCGCCTCTTCGGTGCTCAGGGCGGCATGGGAGGCGATGTGGAATAGATCGTATGTGCCCCTGGAGTCGGGAAAGAGGGTACTGGCCTTTTCCCTGTCCTTTCCGTGGGGGGAGACGAGAATATCCAGCTCCGTTTCCAGGGCAAAGGCGGCGGCCTCTTTGCCCGCGCCGTACCACAACAGCGGGCTGGAGTTCATCAGTGCGTCCATCCAGGCGGGCTGGTACTTCGCCATGCGCGCCGGCAGGATTTCCTCCTCCCAGAGATGGGCCGGCGCCGGGTAGCCGAAAAGCTTTTCCAGGCGGGACTGGAGGTCTTCCAGCGTTTCTCCGGGACGGGCGAGTCCCTGGCAGGTGGCGATGAAAAGGGAGAGATGATCGATGGGCAGGGCCTGAAATACAGGCTGCCGCGCCAGGCGGGCCATCCTGAGCAGGCGGGCCAGGTTGTCGGCGAGACAGACCTCCATGGTTTCGCTGCCTTCCAGGATGGTGTCGACGATGACCCGGCCTTCCTCGACCAGCCCCTCCAGCAGGGAATCCAGGTCATCGCCGCGGATTCCGAGTGTTTCCTCCATCCGGGACCTGTCCACCGGTCCGTAATAGGAAAGCCACTGGGCGACGAAATCGGCCCGGTCCATCTCGCCGTCGGCTGCTGTGTGCGGCAGGCTGAGGGGATGGCCGTCTTCTTCGGCAACGGAAAAGAGTCTCTTCAGCAGCGCTCTGTTTTCTAGGGCGCAGATGTGGGTTACGTCGCTTCCCACCAGGGTGACGGAGACGATCTTCTTCGCGACCGGTTCGGGGATTTCCGCGGGGAAATCCGACGAATCCCGCCTGCATGCGGCAAGGAGACTCTGCCACTCGTCGGCGGGGATGAGAAGCCGCTCCTTGAGCCAGTCCAGAAGCTCCGCGGGCGTGGCCGGCGCATAGCCGGTCTTGAGGCGCTGGAGCCTCCCTTCCAGTTCCTCTGCAAGGCGCCGCGCGATTCCGGGTCTCAGCTGCGACGAGTACAGGACCTCGTCCAGGAGCTTGCGGCTCAGGCCGGACGGAGCGCGGCTGTCCGGCGTGTCGTCCTCGTACATGTACTTGTTGGTCTGCCGCCAGATCAGGCTGCCGCAGAACGGGGAAGGGATCTCGTTCTCCACCTCGGTGAAATCGATGTGCCCGGTCTGGAGTTCGTCCAGCATCATCTTCAGATTCGGCAGGTCGAAGGCGTCCTGCAGGCATTCCCGCCATGTTTCCAGGACTATGGGGAAATCGGCGAAGCGCATCACCGCTTCGTGAAGCCTCCCGGCGCGCAGCCGGTTGAGCCAGAGCGGGTAGCGGCGGCGAAAGCCGGCCCGCGGCAGGAGGAGGGCCCGGGCCGCGTTTTCCCGGAACCTGGCGCCGAAGAAACCGGACGATTCGAGGCGTTCCAGCAGAAGCTCCTCCACGTTCTCCGGCGTGACCATGCGGATCACCTCGGTCACCCTGACGTCGGTGGGGAGCACCAGCAGGATATTCGCGTCGCCGGTATAGACCTCCAGCGGCACGCCGTACTTTTTCTCCCAGGCGGCCGACAGGGCCAGGGAAAAGGGGCGGTTGAGGCGTCCGCCCCACATGGTGTGCAGGATCGTCTGGCGGCCCACGGTCCGGCCGGTACCGCCGTGGTAATGCTCAATGACTATCCTGGTGCGGTGCGGGAGTTTTTTGGCGCAGGCCTCTTTCTGCCGCAGCAGGAATTCCGTCAGGGCCAGGGCCGATTCCGGGCCCATGGCGTGGCCGGTCTCCAGTTGCCCGCGGAATTTTTCCGGCTCGGAGAGCCGGTCGTCCGCCTCTCGCAGGAAGTCCATGATTTTTTCCGCGTAGTAAAAGTCGCGGTCCTGCTCTTCGGCCCGCCAGAAGGGGACCATCCCGGTTGCCGTCTTGAGCGGGGATACCTCCACCGCGTTGTGGGTGATGTTCTGGATCCTCCAAATCTGGGTACCGAGGGTGAAGGTGTCGCCGACCCTCCTTTCCCAGACGAATTCCTCGTCCAGCTCGCCGATTTTGGCGCGGGAATCCTTCACCCGCAGGTCGTAATAGCCGCGGTCCGGGATGGTTCCGCCCGAGGTGTAGAGGAGGTACGATGCCCCGGATTTGGCCTCCACCGTGTTGTCGACCCGGTCGATGGAAACGCGCGGCGCAAGATCCTTGATCCGGCATTCCGCGTAGCGGCCGGCGAGCATTTCCAGGACCAGCCGGTACTGGCTGACGGTAAGATTGCGGTACGGGTAGCAGCAGGTGAGAAAGGCGTAGAGGTCGTCCATGTGCCATCGTTCAGTGGCGGTCATGGAGACGATCACCTGGGCCAGCACGTCCAGCGGGCATTCGGGCGGATGGAGCGGCTCCGTCACCTTTTCCTCCATGCAGCGGGCCATGACCGCGGCGGTGAGGTAATCCATGCCGTGGGCCGGATAGAGCCTCCCCCTGCTGGTTTCGCCCACGCCGTGCCCGGCGCGGCCCAGCCGCTGCAGCGACGAGGAGATGGAGAACGGCGTCTGGACCAGGATCACCTCGTCCAGTTCGCCGATGTCGATGCCCAGTTCCAGGGAACTGGTGGCCACGATGGCCCTCAGTTCGCCCCTTTTCATCCGTTCTTCCACTTCCAGCCTGATCTCCCGGGCGATGGAGCCGTGGTGGGAGTAGGCGATGATCTCCTCCTCGCCTTCGTTCATGTAACGGGCGATCTTCTCCGCGACCCTGCGGCTCTTGGTAAAGATGAGCGTGGAGCGGTTTTTGAGGGCGATTTCCTTCAGCTCCAGGGACAGGTTCCGCCACAGGGTTTCCTCGTCTTCCTCGTTACCCGGTTTCTTCGGCGATTCGACCGTTATGGAGTAGCGTTTGTCGTCGTCGGAACGGAGGATGGCGACCGGCCGTTTCCCGCGGGCCGCCTCGCCGTGGCCGTCCAGCCGTTGGAAGCCGCCGATGAAGTCCGCCACGACCTCCAGCGGCCTCACCGTCGCGGACAGGGCGATGCGCTGGAACTCGCCGCTGAACAGGGTAAGCCGCTCGATAGCGGTGATGAGATGCGTGCCGCGCTTGGTTGCGGCAACGGCGTGGATTTCGTCGAGGATCACGGTCCTGACGCCCTGGAAAAAGGCGCCGCCGTTTTTCCCGGTGAGCATGATGTTCAGGCTCTCGGGTGTGGTGATGAGGATTTCCGGCGGATGCCTCATCAGCGCCCGCCGCTCGTCGGCCGGTGTGTCGCCGCTGCGGGTCATGACGCTGATGCGGGGGAACGGCTGGCCCTCGCGCGCGAAGTAGTCTTCCAGCTCGTGCAGGGGTATGAGAAGGTTGCGCCTGATGTCGTTGTTGAGGGCCTTCAGAGGGGAAATGTAGAGGATGCGCGTCACGCCGCCCGACCACGTACCGGTTATCAGCCGGTCAATGGCCCAGAGAAACGCGGCCAGGGTCTTGCCGCTGCCGGTGGGCGCGGTCGCCAAGAGATGCCCGCCCGAGGCGATTTCCCGCCAGGCCAGGGACTGGATGCGGGTCGGCGCGCCGAAACGTTCGGTGAACCAGCGGGCGACAAGGGAATGGAAGAGTTTCAAGGCGTCATCCATGGGGGGCTATCACTCGGTCTTCAGGGGCTCGAATAAGATATACAGACACACCATACCTATATGGTTCATCATGCCTCTTTTTTCCAGGATCATGTCGACAGGGCGACTGTTCCTTCATTATCCTGATGCTTCAGGCATATCCGCCGCCTCCATGATCTTCTGTACGGGTATGCCCCCGCGGACACACTCCACCATCTGTTTGTCACTGGTAATGCAATAATGCACCAAAAATGGTAACGAAAAGTGTACCACCC
>CAZFCG010000098.1:0-9288 GCA_964517595.1 uncultured Geobacter sp.
GATGGTCTGAAGATGAGATGTAAAACGGTATATTTGTTTGTTCCGAGTCCCTAAGAAGAAAAGGGAATTTGACGTGGATACCATTAACTTCAATCTCCAGTCTCTGTCGCGACGCTCCTTCCTTAAGCTGGGAGGGTACACGTCGCTCGCTCTTGCGTTGTCAGCCTGCGGGTCCTCCCCGTGGGCGCCGTCACCCGACGGCGGCACCTATGTCCCGACCAGGAAGACGGTCCCCGATCCCGAGGATATTTTTTTCACGGTGGAGACCCCGGTGACGGGGAAGATCCGCCTGGCCGGCCACTACTGGTATAACTGCGTCACCGTCGCCGAGGGGAAACGTCTCCCGGCCGTGGTCGAACTCAACCCGTACCGGCGGCGCGACGGCACCATGAGGGGGGACAGCGCCTGGTATCCATATTTCGCCTATTGCGGGTATCTCGTGTTCCGGGTCGACCTGCAGGGTTCCGGTGATTCGGAAGGGATCCTGACCGACGAATATACGGACGAAGAGCTCGCCTGCTGCATCCAGGTGATCGAGCAGATCGCGGCACATCCCCAATGCGACGGCAACGTGGGGATGCTGGGGACTTCGTGGAGCGCCATCAATTCGCTCATGGTCGCGGCCCACGACAACTGCCCGTCCTCGCTCAAGGGGGTGCTCGTCATTCCCCGGCGCCTGCCCTGTGCCGAAGACGGGCGCCTTGCCGCCCGCCTCCCCTCCGCCAAAGACATCATCTCCGTCAACGCGGACGACTATCTCCCCATGACCACGAAGCGCGAGGCGAGCGAAAACCGGTACGTCATGTCGTTCGTCACCCCCTCCGGCAGGCAGGGTACCGAGGTGAACAAGATCTTCGACAGCGGCTGCTATGGATACGGCGGACCGCTCATCGATCTATGGGTGGACCAGGTGGCGGAAGAAAATTTCCGGATCATTGACGACGAACCCCTTTCCCAGCGTGCCGAGACAAGCTTCAAGGTGCTCATGGAACGCCCGTCCGCCGGGTGGCGGGTCCGCGCCGAAACCTCGGCCACGGTCTGGAGCGAAAAAACAGCGGAGGGGGGTATGTCTTCAAGTATACCGCCTCCATCGAGACCTTCATCGGAAGCGACGATACCCCGTTCGAACAGAAGGTCGTGAATGGGACCATCCCGCGGGAATGGATCTGATACGGCCCGCAATCAGCGGAAAGATACCCTGAATGAATGGAGATACCGGATGAAAGTAATATGGAAGGCTTTTTTGTTGATGACGGCTCTTGCGGCCTCTTCTTTCGCGGCGCAGGATTCAGCTACGCACTATCCGATCCCCCCTAAGGTTGCGCTCATTTTCGATATTGGCGGCAGGGGGGACGGCGGGTTTAACGATTCCGCGTACAGGGGGCTGGAAAAAGCGGTTGCCGAGCTGGGTGTGCAGGCGGCCTATATCGAGCACAAGAGAAATCTGGAGCTTGCGCATGCCGTGAATAAAGCAGCTGCTTCCGACGCGGGGATGATTATCTGCGTCGGATTTGCATTTTCGGATACGTTGAACAAGCTGGCCGTACGCTATCCCGACAAAAAGTTCGTCTGTGTCGACTATGGCGCGACGCGCGACGACAAAGGCCGGATAGCGCCATTGCCGCCCAATCTTTCCGGGCTGCAGTTCAAGGAAGAGGAAGGCTCATACCTGGTGGGGGCCATGGCGGCCCTGAAGAGCAGGACGGGTACAATCGGTTTTATCGGCGGCATGGACAACCCGATCATCCGAAAGTTTCAAGCCGGGTATCTGGCCGGCGCACGCGCCGTCCGTCCGGATATTCGCGTGACGTCGCACTATGCCGGAATAACCGGCCAGGCGTTCAATGATCCGGAGAAAGGGTATCGGCTCGCAACACGGATGTATGGGGAGGGAGCGGACATCATTTTCCACGCGTCCGGCGCGACGGGCGCGGGCCTTTTCCGGGCCGCGAAGGAGATGAACAGGCTGGCGATCGGTGTGGACATCGATCAGAGCGCCATGGCTCCGGGGCTTGTCCTTACAAGCATGACCAAGAATATCGATGTCGCGGTGTTCGAGAGCGTCAGGTCCTTTGTCCGGGGAAACTTCTCCGGAGGTCTGCGGATCCTCGGCCTGAAAGAGAACGGCGTAGGATTTACCTATAATGACCGGAACAGGAAACTGATCCCCGCTGACATCCATGACAGGGTTCTTGCGTTGCAGTCGAAAATCGTCGCGGGGGAAGTGGCGGTTCCCGTTGAGAGTCGGCATAAGCATCTGCTGTCTCGAAATGATCTGCAGGACATCCTGTTCCGGTTGCAAGGAGAGGTTACAACGGTAATGAACAAGCTGGACAACGATCTCCAGCGCAGCGCGCAGGAGCTGTCCGGCAGAGACTTGAAGGGCGGGTACGCCCGCGACGCGCTGAAGCGGCTGTACGGGGCGAATCCGTATATCATCGACTGTGAAACGGTGAGCAATCAGGGGATCATGCTGGCCGTTGAACCTCCAGAACACAGGGCATCCGAAGGCGCCGACATCAGCGCGCAGGCGCACATGGTCAGGTTGTTCAAAACCTTGAAACCGGTGATGAGCGGAGCGTTCCGTTCCGTCGAAGGTCCCGAAGCGGTTGTCATCCATCATCCCGTGTTTTCGGCGGACCATCGGTTCGCGGGGTCGGTGTCCGCGCTCTTTGCCCCGGAGTATCTCTTGTCAAACATCATCGGGCTGGTCGCGGTAAATCTGCCGGTCGATATCTTCTTGATGCAAACGGACGGCACTGTTATCTATGATGTGGATGCGAGCCAGATCGGGCTCAATGTCTTTCGCGATCCGTTGTATCAGCATTTTCCCGAACTGATTGCCCTGGCCCGGAATGTGGCGGCCGCCAATGAAGGTACGGGATCGTACCGGTTCTACCGGAAGGGCGCCGAAGCGCCGGTGGAAAAGGCGGCCTACTGGCGGACCGTTGCCTTGCACGGCGCGACGTGGCGTCTCGTGATCACCTGCGCGATGGACAGTATCGAAAAATGACGCGGCTCGGTTTTGTCATCGACTCCCTGCCAGTTGCCCCTGCATCTCAGCGGCATACTGGTCCGCGTTCAACCCCACCAGAAGGTGTATAATTCCGTCGGCCGGCCGCATCACCCCCTGCACACCGGCAGCTTCAGGGCCATCTCAGTTCGATTGCGTCACGCCGCCGAATGCTCGTGGTGGGGCGGTCACCCCAAGCCGGAATCGGATGTTTTTCCAGTCGTTCATCCTGGTGCTTCACGGAACGTTCCACAAGATGCGTTCCGATGTGATGGAGGTATTTCGATTTCAAGTCCGTAACTGTCGTTATTTCAGGTTCTTTTGATTCAGGAGTTGATTCTGGTGGAGGGGCCTGTGGATCGATGTTTTTTGCTGCAGTTGGTGCAGCATTTAAGTATCGTTCCCGTGCTTCCGCCTAACTGACGAGACGGTAATTCCCCAGGCGCATGATCCGCCTTCGGTCATCCGTCGGACATCTATAGATGAACTCGAATCTCTTGATTCCGCCGCACCCAAAGGGGTCAGCAAACACTCACAGGGGCGTAGATTGAGATGGCAGGGAGGAGACTGAGGGGTAGAGTAGAGGGCAGGGTTACCCCTTCCCTCTACTCTACCTTATGCCCTGCTGGCTGATCTGCCGCCGCCATGATCTTCTGTAGCGGAATTCCCTTCCGGATAAGCCCGACCATCTGTTTCATGGAAGGATTGACGTAATCATAGAACATTTTGAATCCTTTGCAGAGGTAATGCAATCCGGGTTCTCCTTCGGGAGACGTGGCGAAGCGGTGTTTCGGGCATCCGCCGCGGCAGGCAAAAAGGTAATCGCAACCGCGGCACTGTCCGGGAAGGGTCGTTTCTTTTGAGGCGCCGAACGTGTTCTGTTTCGTTGAGCGGACCATTTTTTTCAACCTCCCATCACGTATGTTTCCGAGGCGGTATGCAGGGTACATGAAGTGATCGCAGGAAAAAATGTCGCCGTTGTACTCCAGGATAAGGCTATTCCCGCACCGGGGAGAGAGATAGCAGACACCCGGCCCGACCCCTGCCCAGGCAGCAAGCGTCCATTCGAAATTCATCACGAAGACCGTGCCGACATCATTCCGTATCCACTCGTTGAAAACCTGGATGAAGAATTCGCCGTAGTGTTCCGGTTCGACACTCCAAGGTGTCAGGGTGGTCGACTTCTCTTCATTGGTGAGGGACGGCGGAGAGGCAAGAGAGAGTCCCGGGTTTTCGGATCCGGAATCGGCCGCCCTTTCAATGATGGGGATAAACTGGATAAACTGCACACCATGCTGTCTGAAAAACCGGTACACTTCCAGTGGATGCCGTGAGCTCTCGCTGTTCACGGTGGCAAGTACGTTTACTTCCACGCCGTGACTCCGCATCATGCGGTACGAATGGAGAACTCTTGCCAGGGTCGGTCTTCCGTGCTCATCCCTCCGGTAGACGTCATGAACCGCCTCGGGACCATCCATGCTCAGACCGACCAGGAATCTGTTCCTTGCGAGAAAGACGCACCATGCCTCGTCGAGAAGCATTCCATTCGTCTGAAGTGTGTTAGAAATCTGTTTTCCCCTGCCGTACCTCTTTTGCAGCTCCAGCGCCCGCTGAAAAAAATCGACCCCCAGCAGCGTAGGTTCTCCACCCTGCCAGTCAAAGGTGACGGCCGACCCGGGCTGGGACCCGATATATTCTCTGGTGTAGGCCTCAAGAACTTCATCAGACATGCGGAACACACTGTTTTCAGGGAAAAAGGTCTCTTTCTCACGATAGAAACAATAGTCGCACCGGAGATTGCAGCCGGGTCCGGCGGGTTTTGCCATAAGGGAAAAGCCCTGGTGCGCGGGACCATGGAGAGCGGAGGCTTTCCTGTCGGTCTTCTTTTTTGTGTCGGCCATTGGGCGAATACCTGTTCCTCTTCGGGAACGTTCAGACGGATGTGCCGAACACGGAAGCTTCCTGTTTGGCAAGATCCGCTCTCAGTTGCCTGTTTTTCCGTTTCAGCTCGTCTTTTGTCATGCCGGTTACGGTCACGTCGTCCCGCACCTCGCCGGTCCTGAAATCAACCAGATTGGTCTGTTCAATGGGATCCGTCTTCAGGCAATACAGTTCCCATTCATCCTGTTCGACTCTTTTGGGGTCGACATAGCGAACGATCTTCCAGTCTCCGGTGCACAGCGCTCTCACGTTGTTGGGCTGTCGAACCGTTCCGGGCGCCAGGTCAAGCCCGGCGTGGATCCGCGCATCGACATTCTTGAGAAATGCCTGGTAACAGGCCTTTTTCGTATCGCCAGGATTAATGGTCCCGAGTTCGGTTATCATATCATTGCTCATGAAGAAAACGCCGGGCCGGGGTTTTCCGTCAGGCCCGAGGATGTCGCCGGCGCTTTCGCCTTTCATATGGGACGACAGGTCGGCGCCGGCAAAAGGTTTCAACACTGATGAGCCGTGAACGGTTTTCATTGCGCCCCTGACCTTTTCTTCATCAAACCCGGCAAGCCCCAACACCGTCGGCGCAAAATCGATTGAGCTTGTGGGCTGAAGGATTTCCCTCATTTTCTCCTTGTTTTTGTTTACAAGGGGGGATGACACGACCATCGGCACCCGTATGGCTTCTTCGTACGCGTTATGCCATTTCTGAATCATGCCGCCGTGCGCTCCCGTCAAATCGCCGTGATCGGACAGGAAAACAACTATTGTATTGTCGGTAAGGCGATTGTCGTCAAGGGCCTGCAACATCCGGCGAAGCTGCAGATCCGCAAGATAGTGGCAATAGAAGTAAAACTGGTTGTATTTCAGGGACCACTCCTCCGCGTATTCCCCCTGGAGTTGAAAGGGGAGAGGGGATCGGTACGGCAGACCACCTGAAACGAAGCCGAAATTAACGTTCGTTTCCATGGCGAGTCCCCACTTGAGGGCGTAGTCTTTCTGACAGTGCGGCTTGCCGTCGAGGGACTCGGAGTAGGTACGCGGCAGAGAGCTGTTGTCCTGAGGGAAACCGTCCGGGTTCAGGTCCACATGGATCTGGGGATCCTGGAAGCCGCCCGGGCGGCTTGTGTCGCCCCTGGCCGGAATCGGCGGTGGCGGCGGATAATCGGTCCAGGGAACAACGCCGGAGCCGGTGGGGGTCTGCCAGTTTGTGGGCCAGGCGCTGCAATCATGGGGGTTTACCAGCGAGCCGACGGCAAACCACGGGGCAGAGGAGGTGTCCTTTCCCTTTTTTGCCAGAAAGTCCACGACGTTGTCGGCGAATTGAACGTCGCGAAACGCCCCGTTATTGTCCGCGGTTCCGCCATGGGGTTCGGGATATGACTTCTCCCACTCGGAAAAGCCCCAGGGTTCGAGATAATCAGGCGCTTCGGCCTCAGATACGTGCCATTTGCCGAAATAATGGGTGGTATAGCCGACGGAACGGAACCAGTCGCCGATTGTCGGCACGCCGGCGGGGTCAAGAAACGGCACATCGTCGGCGGACTTGTATAACCCGTCCGTCTGGTCGACACCGGTTACATTCGGATATTGACCGGTCATGATGCAGGTCCTGCTCGGCACGCAGGCGGCGGAGGCGGTATAGTGTTTTCTCATGACAACGGCGTTTTGCCGTAATCGCAAGAGGCCGGGAAAGAACCGGGCGTATGCATTGTCGGGAGATAGGGGCTGAAAACCGAGAATCTCCTTCAATCCCTTTGCCGCACCCTCAGTGGGTCCGTATCCATCCGGTGGAGTCTGCATCTGATCCACCATGATCAACAAGATATTCGGATTCTTCGTCTGAGGATTGGATGAATCGGAAGAGCAGGCGGTGAGGGTCCCGATGACCCCGGAGAGTGCGGTGAAAGCGAGAAGTTTTGGTGGAATGCCTAGAAATTCTCTGCGTGTTATTTCCTTCTTTTTTTCATGGGACTACCTGCCTTTCCGTTACCTTGAAGCCATGGAGAAGTAATGAATAGAGGGCCGGGTCGCTTGTTTCGTAAAGACTGTATAGCATGAGATATCCCGAACGGCAAACAGTGGAAATGGGAACATCCGCAAAGAGTGCGCTTGGCCCAGTTGGCAGAAGAGCATGTCAACAAACTTCTCCCAGCGGGTGAACCCTTTAGCAGAACGTTCCGCCTTGGTGTCACGGATTGATTCCATGAAAACGAGCTTGTCAAAGACCTGCAGAATCTGACCAAAGATGCTGTTAAACTTGTGCACGGGTAATCCTCCCGTGGCTCGTTTTTGGTTGGCAAACCTAAACTACCGCTTCTCTCTCGGCGCGGATTTCTCCGCCAGCCGACGGCAGATGGCCAGGCCCAGGCCTGTGCCTTCGTGAAGCCGCGCCAGCCCGGTATCGACCTGCTGGAATGGCTGGAATAGTTTGTCGAATTCCTCTGCTTTGATGCCGATGCCGGTATCGGTGACCGAAACAAACAGTTAGCCGCACTGCGTATCGGTGTTCATGAAGGTACGGCAACAAGGTATTCCGCCACCGGTGCGAAACGCCATTCTCCCCTGTCCCGCAACTCCAGAACCGTGTCGTGGTAGGTCAGGAGACTGGGGCGGTGACCGACGCTGACGAAGGTGACTCCAGCCCGCTGCAAGAGTCCGTAGAGCAGTTTTTCGTTGGCGACATCCAGGGCGCTTGTCGCTTCGTCGAGTACGGCGTAGCGAGACTTGGTCAGAAGCAGGCGGGCAAAGGCCAGTCGCTGTTGTTCTCCCAGGGAGAGTATCTGGCCCCAGCCGAGGACGGCGCCGAAGCCGCCGACCCGGTCCGGGAGATCAGCCAGATTAACCGTTGACAGAGCGGCCTGCAGTTCTTCATCGGTCGTATGCTGATCGAGAGAGGGATACAGGAGCTGATCACGCAGCGACCCGAGGACCATATAGGGGCGCTGGGGAAGAAAGATCATCTCGCGGAGGGGTGGGCGGGATATTTCCCCTTCTCCGGCGGTCCAGAGCCCGGCAACTGCCCGGAGAACGGAGCTCTTCCCGACTCCGCTCGGTCCCATAATGAGCAATCCGCCGCCAGGTGGAACCTCCGCAGTAACCTCCTTCAAAAGAGTCTTTTCATAATCGGGCGTATGTAGGGTTACCCTCTTCAGCGACAAACGGGGTTCTTCCAGGGATGAGATGACAGAAGACTGTTCGTGCCCCCCTTGTTCCCGCTCAGACCCTGAATCCCTTTCCAGCGCGGCAGCGAAGGTTTCCAGCCGGCTAATGCTGGCAACGAACTGACTGAGTTTTTCAAATTGGGCAACAATGACGGACAGTGCCCCCAGGACCGTGCTGAAGGCTTCCGTCGCCTGTGTGACGACGCCAAATTTAGTCTCACCAGCAAAATACTGCGGGGCCATGACAACAATGGGCAACACGAGGATCACATACTGGTAACCCTTGGTGAAGAACCCCAGGTTCCGTTCCCAACCGATGAGCATCCGGAAATTAGCGATAGCCTCACCCAGTCGTTCCCTGACCTGACTCTTTTCCCGACCTTCGCCCCGATAGAAGGCAATGGATTCGGCGTTATTCCGAATGTGGACAAGACCGTAACGAAAATCCGCTTCTCGCCTCAGTTGGAGGAAATTCAGATTAATAAGGCGTTTGCCGAAAAACAGGGTTACCCCCGTGCCAACAGTGGCATAGGCGACAAGAACCAAAACGAGAGGTACGGAGATGCTCCAGAGGATGCCGGCGAAAGAGACCAACTGGACCAGTGAGAAAAAGATAATTGAGAGAAACGCCAGGCTGGTTACGGTAAAGGAAGAAATATCCTGAGAAATACGTTGATCCGGGTTGTCGATATCCTTGTCGTTGTTGATATGATAATAGGCCCGGTTGGTGAAATATTTTGCCAGGAAGTGACCGGTCAGCCAGAGCCGCCAGTTTACCCCGAGGGTCTTGCTGACAAAGTCAAAGAAGACGCTCACCGGCGTGGCCACTATGAAAACGCCCAGATAGATGAGAAGAGTGCGGTTGAAAACCGATATGTTTTTTTCCGCAAGGGCAGTCATAAAATCGCGCCCTACGAAACTGAGGGCAACGTTCAAGGTTGTGACGCCGAGAAGCAACAGAAGCAGCAGAGCCAGTCCCCCCCAGGCACGCCACTTTTCATCGGAACACCAGTACAAACGGCTGATTTGCCAGAAGCGCTTCCACAAACGTCGATCAAAGATATTCATGTTTTAAACCTCCATACTCACCATGTAAAACTCGTCTTCGACAGTTGATCCAAGAGACTGCATTTGATCACGCGAAGACGCAAAGACGCAAAGAAATTCAAATAGATGCGG
>CAZFCG010000099.1:0-9194 GCA_964517595.1 uncultured Geobacter sp.
GAGGGGTTAAGGCAGGGTTTTAGGGCCTGTGCAATTACCTAACCGGACACTGCTGCCGCGCTTTAGCATATTTGAAGGAGGTTTACGTGCCGAGAGTAATTATAATAGGCATGGGGTTCGGAGGGGTCCGGGCGGCGCGGGCCCTGGCCGGTAAAGGTCTGGATGTCCTGATCATCGATCGCCGGAACTATCATCTTTTCCAGCCTCTGCTTTACCAGGTGGCGACCTCCTCTCTGGAGGAGGAGTCCATCGCCTATCCCATCAGGGCCCTCATCCGTGGCTGGAAGGGGGTCCGGTTCCGCATGGCGGAGGTAACGGGCGTGGATTTCGACAGACGCATGGTGAGGCTTTCCGACGGCCAGGTGGAATACGATTACCTCATCGTGGCGCCTGGAGGCGCCACGAGCTTTTTCGGGCTGCAAAGCGTCCGGGAGCGGGCCTTCCAGCTGAAAGGACTCAGCCATGCCGTCCGTCTCCGCAACCACATCCTGAATCTATTCGAACAGGCGGATGGGGAAAGCGATCCGGAGCGGCGGCGGGCGCTCATGACCTTTGTCATCGTTGGAGGAGGTCCGACAGGGGTGGAGTTCGCCGGCGCCCTGGAAGAACTGATTCATCACGAGCTTTCCAGGGATTTCCCCGGACTGGACATGAAGGAATGCAGGATTATCCTGCTGGAGGCGCGGGACGCCATACTCCCCCAGGTTCCCCCGAAGCTGCGGCTGTATTCACTCAAGAGACTGGAAGCCATGGGCGTAGAGGTCCGGTTGAACACCCAGGTGAAAGGGGCGGAGGACGGCAAGGTCCTCCTGGCGGATGATTCGGCCATCCATTCCCATACCATGGTCTGGTCGGCGGGGGTCCAGGCGTCGCCTCTGGCCGATGTCCCCGGCGTTTCCAGAGTCGCCAACGGCCGTATTTCCGTTCTGCCGGACCTGAGTATCAACGGTCATGGAGAGGTCTTCGTCATCGGCGACACGGCCTTTCTGGAGCAGGACGGAAAGCCCCTGCCCATGGTCGCGTCGGTCGCCATGCAGCAGGGCGAGTATGCGGCCCGCGCCATCCTCAGCCGCATCAGGGGAGACGATATCCCTCCGTTCCGCTATTACGACAAGGGCGCCATGGCCATCATCGGCCGGAACAGCGCGGTCGCCAGGATATTCGGGATCAATATGACCGGTTTTTTCGCCTGGGTTGTCTGGCTGGCGGTCCATCTCATGTTTCTGGCCGGGTTCCGGAACCGGCTCCTGGTGCTTCTCAACTGGGCCTACTATTACTATTTCCGGGCCCAGCAGGTGCGGCTTATTACCGGTGATGACGTGAAACCGCCAACCGACCCGTGAGACACCCGGAGTAGTTAGGGACTCGGAACAAACAAATATACCGTTTTACATCTCATCTTCAGACCATCTTTGCCGCCCCTTCAATCACAAAATCCTCGACGTAGCCCTGCTACGCCTGCGGTTTTGCTCAATCAGGAACGACAAATCCGGCCCGAATCTGAGCGTAAAACCTGGTATATCAGCTTCTTCCGAGTCCCTTAGTTGTGTACCGACCGCAACGCCCAACGCTTGAGGACGCATGATGCCTGATTGCCCTCAGGCGTTTTTCATGAAACCCGGAAAGGGCCATGATTCTTATCAGCATCCATCCTTCCTCAAATTCCCTTCCTTTCTCTCCACTATGCAGAAATTAGCCATTATTCGCCTTCTCCATTGCAAATCTTGCACAGACACGCCCGCTTGATTTTCACCTTAATTAAAATCGTCCCCGGATCAATTTGCGATAATTGTTAGTTTTTCCTTAATTGATTGGCTGGTGGAAAAGGTTGTAAGAAAACGACATGTCAGTGACAATATGGCAACGGAACCGCAATAACACGCACTGTTGGATAGTTACGGCGTTATGGAGTGTAAAAGCTAAAGAAGGTTCATTTGAGAATTGGCTAAGGCTATCATGATGATGTTTATAATTATATGTTTTAATGTAATTCTAACTATTTAATTTTTAGGGGAATTCAAATATATTAACCGATTGCGAATGGCATATTCCGTGCTAGAAATGATACTGAACAGGAATGATATGGTAACAATCATGTCACATGCGAAACTGGCCACGTTTACCCATTCATGTCTGAGGAATGGACCGTCAGCAATCACCGGACCGCGGTTGAAGAGAGAGGTGGAAGATGAAAACGAGATTTGCCGCTATTTGCTCCATTTTGACTGTCATGGCGGGTTTATGGGGAGCTGGACCGGTATTCGCGGCCATGAACGACTATTCCATTACTCCGCCGTTCATACAGGAAACCATAAAGCCGAACATGCTCTTCATGATCGACAATTCCGCCAGCATGTACGATCTGTCAAATGTAGATGAAGGTAGAAAGACGTGCTCTTCCTCAGGGACGTCATGTACGAAAGATTCCGATTGTCCCGGCGGGGAAACCTGCTCTACTTTTCTCCGCAGGCCCTATTACTGTTACGATCAATCCTACCGTAGCTCAAATACCTACATTGGAAATTTCGACTCCGCCAGGCTGTACCGCTACAACGGCGCCAATGACCAGTTCGAGGAAGAAAGTTCAGCCTTCAGTTGTACCGCCGGATCAGGTGAGGAAGCGAAAAGCGTTTCCGGAGTTCTCTGCGTCATATATTCCGGCACGGCCCCATACAGCGTCAGCAAGTTCCTCGCTTCCGGAAATTATCTCAACTGGCTCACCGCATCCAAGTTCGACGTGGAGAAGAAGATTCTCACCGGCGGAAAATACGTCGGGACCCAGCTCATCTCCGAATCGCGCGGCTGCGTCGGCCAGTCCTTCATCAAGGAGGCCAACACCGGCGACTTCCAGAATTACAGCTCTCCGGAAACCAGCAACACCAATACGCCGCTGGGGATAACCTTCGGAGTCCGGGGACCGTACGACCCTTACAACCAGTCAGCTCCTTCCCCCGGCGGGCAGACCTATATAGATATCTACAAGGGCAATTACAACCAGGCCGACTGCCAGGACGCCATTTACCAGCTTCAGTACGGCGGCAACGCGGATATCAAGAAGTCCGTGGAGGCCTGTCTGAATTTTACCGCGGGAGGAACCCAGACGGCCGCGGTAAAAACCAAGGTGGCCTTCCAGCAGAGCATGCAGGCCTGCTGGGCGCTGCGCAAAGGAACGGACATAGGCATTGACGACATCAACACGGTCAAGAACCAGTGCACCGATATCTACGCGGGCTACGCCACCTGCTCCAATAACCCCGCCCAAGTGTGCACGGCTGATGCGGAATGCGGTGGCGGTACCTGCGAATACGGCCCCCCGGCCATCGTACCGGGAAACCCGGCGCTCCTCTGCGGCAACGACTACGAGGGGCAGTACTATTATACTATCAGGGCTCGGCGGCGGCGGGCACCTGCACCCAGTCGGGTGGCGCCTGCACCAGTGACGCGGATTGCCCCGCCATCAAGAAATGCAGCAAAAAACCCTATGAAACATGCAGTACGACGGCTGATTGTTCGGCAAACAATGCCACATGCGGCGCGGTCAGCAATACATGCTCCATGGGCAGCGTGGTGACCGGCTGGTTTCTCCGTCCCGGGGTAACTACCGAACAGATGATCGATACCCACCGGGAGTTCTGCAACAACCTGGCGGTACCGAACGTGGTTGATCCTACCGATGCGCCGTCAGATACCGCGTTCTATGACAACCTTCCGGCGATCATCAGCGGCATCGGGGTGCAGGCGCAGTTGAACCAGCCCATTGCGACAATGACGGCCAAGGCCTATAAGGCAACGCCACCCCAGGGACTGGTGCAGAACTTCGACGGCCTGATCCGCATGGGGCTGATGAGCTTCAACTTCAACGGTTCGGACAGCGAGTCCGGTGTCAGCCTGCCGGTAACAAAGATTTGTTCCAACACCACCTCCAAGGTATGCACTTCTTCCATTGACTGCCCATCGGGCGAGACCTGCGCCGCCGCGACCAGCGGAACTCAGAACAAGGATGGTGGAGCGATTCTCCATTACATCGGATACGGGCGCTGCTCAATCACTACCGGTACCGTGTGCGCCACGAAAGCCAATTGCCCGGCGGGGGAAAAGTGCCTCAGCGACGGCGTAGGCGACCATACCTCAGGAATGGTGCAGGCCATAAACGACCTTCAGGCCAGATCCTGGACTCCATACGCCGAGGCCTTCTACAACGCCATCGGCTATTTCGCGCAGTCTCCGGCTGACGCCACCGGCAAAACCAGCAGGACGGATCTGCGTATAAACGCCACGGATTTCAGCGACACCCTGAATCCTTCCGAATATTACTGCCAGAACAACAATATTCTCCTTATATCAGACGGCATGTCCACCGCGGACCGGAACACCGCCGTGGACAATCTGGCCAAGCTTTATACCGAAGCTGGCGGTTCCACAAGCTGGACTTCGGACTGTCCGCAGTACGGGGGCAGTGTCAACCTGGATAACCTTGCCTGGATTGCCAAGAACCGCAATATCAACACCTTCAGCGCATCCACCGCCTCCACCGAGACCCCCCAGCAGAAAAACCAGTATATAAAGACCTATGTCGTCTTTAACGGCGCCTCCAACGGTCTGAGCGGAGAATGCAATTCCGAGACACTGATGACCAATACCGCCACCAACGGTGGGACAACGATTTACAAGGCGGAGGACCCCGCTTCACTGGCGGACAGCATCGCCGCTGCGTTGAAGGAGATCGCGGCGGGCACCGCTTCAGGAACGGCGGCGTCCATCGTCAGCAACCGGGGGCAGAGCGGCGCGAACCTCATCACCGCCATCTTCTATCCGGAAAAGGATTTCGGCAAGGACGCGGCCGGGGCGGAACAGAAGCGCAACTGGATAGGCGATCTGCAGAACTACTGGTACTATTTCGATCCCTATATCAACAACAGCACCATCCGGGAAGACACCAACGGCGACAAGGTCCTGGACCTCAGGGATGATTACAAGATCGATTTCATCTTTGATAGTGCGACCAACAAGACGGTTGTGAAGAAATACCAGGACAGCGGTTCGGGGACCTACACCCTTGTGGGGCAGGTTGACCCCGACGCACTGAAGGCGCTGTGGAAGGCAGGCGTCGAGCTTTACAAACGCGACCTTACGACAGCGCCCCGCAAGCTCCTGATTAACAAGGACGGCACGCTGTTCGTGTTGACCAATGACAAGTTCGCCTCCCTCATTTCCAGCTACTGGACCGACCTGAAGGACTATCTCCATGCGGACGACGACACCACGGCCGTGAGGATCATGAAATACATATACGGCTATGATATCTCTGGTTTCCGCAAACGGACCGTCAGCGGCTACGCTGGCGTGACTACGGCGGACCCGGACACAGGAGTCGGGGTCTGGAAACTGGGGGATATCATCACCTCCACGCCCAAGGTACAGTCTGACCGCCAGTTGAGCGGCTACAATCTGGATTACGGAGATTCGACTTACGAAGAGTTCATCAACTCCAATGGCTACAAGAACCGCGGGATGGTTTACGTGGGCGCCAATGACGGCGCTCTGCATGCCATAAGTCTCGGCAAGGTGGTAAAGCGGACCGACGGATACGCGAAGGCGCAGTTGACCGGAACCGGAGTGGGAACCGAGGAATGGGCCTTTGTGCCAAAAAACGCGCTTCCCTATCTGAAGTACTTCCCCGATCCCGACTATACCCATCTCTACTACGTGGACAATACCACCTTGCTGTTTGACGCCAGCCTGAGCAAGCCGACCGGGTGCTCCGCCAGCAATTATTGGGATTGCAAAAAGATAGACGAGACGAACTGGAAGACCCTGCTCATCGGCGGCATGGGTCTGGGCGGCGCCAGCAGGGGGGCCGGAGACTCCTGTAGCAACTGCGTAAAGGCGCCCATCAACATATCGGGATTTACGGAACACGGACTTTCCTCGGTGTTCGCCATGAACGTGACTGATCCGATGAATCCTCAGCTTTTGTGGGAATTCACCCATCCCGACCTGGGATACACCACCTCGGAACCGGCCATCGTGCGCATCAACGGTGTTGATTCCGCGACCGGGAATCCGGATCCCAACACGAACGGCAGATGGTTCGCCGTATTGGCGTCAGGTCCCACCGGGCCCATTGACGCGGCATCCCATCAGTTCATGGGGAGGTCCGACAAGACATTGAAATTTTTCGTGGTGGACGTCAACGCCACTCTGCCCTTCGTGCAGAATTCAAACTACTGGATCATCGACACCCTGAACGATGGTTCGCAGATACCCAACGCCTTTGGCGGTTCCCTGGCCACCAACGCCATCGACAGCGACAAGGGAAACCGTTTCTCTAGCGGCTTTTACAGCACCGATGTGGTGTATGCGGGGTATGTCAAGCCGAAGACGGTCGCGGGAGTCACCACCTGGACGGATGGCGGTCTCCTGCGGTTGATGACCAAGGAAGACCCGGATCCGTCAAAGTGGGTGTTGAGCAAGGTTATCGACGGCGTGGGTCCTGTTACCGCTTCCATCGAGAAGCTCTACGACGACAAGGACAAACTGAGCGGCAAGCCGGTGCTCTGGATCTATTTCGGCGCCGGGCGCTATTTCTTCAAGAACAACACCGACGGAATAGACAGCGCTGATGACCGCATGGCTCTCTACGGCGTCAAGGACCCCTGCTATTCCACCGTCACAGGACCGGTAAAGGACATGGATCCGACATGCACGGCCTCCCTTTCTTTGTCGAACCTCACAAACCAGACCTCCGACACCCCCAATACTTCCCTGTTGGACGGCAAGACGGACGGCTGGTATATAGAACTTGATCAGACCGGCACGTTCGGCGGCAAGGATTTCAAGGCTGAACGGGTTATCACGACGCCAAGCGTCAGGACCAACGGCCTTCTGGAATTTACCACCTTCAAGCCAACCGCCGATATCTGCGGATTTAACGGAGAGACCATGTTCTGGCTCTTGAATTACGCGACCGGGGCCGCGCCTTACGCCGGGGTCCTCAAGGGCAAGATAACCATCCAGCTCTCCACGGGCGCCATCGTGGTGGTCGACCTTTCAAAACTGACATCCGGTTCATTCGCCCGGGGTGGCAGGCAAATCGACGTAGGCGTAGGAAAGCCCCCGGCCCCCGCTCCTCCGGCGGACACGCTGAAGAAGCCCGTGAAGAAGATACTCCATATCCAGGAGAGATAGGATTATGAACAGGCGCGGGTTTACATTGATTGAACTGTTAGCGGTTATCGCCGTCATGTCCATACTCCTGGCGATGGCGACCATCAACTTCAGGAACTGGTCGGCGCGCCAGCGTGTGGAACGCCAGGTGCGGGAGATGTACGCTGATATCATGTCAATCCGGCAGCAGGCAATGGTGACCGGGAACAATCATGACTTCCGTTTCACCGGCGGCGGCGTGAATATGGCCTTCCGGCGTTACACATCCGACGAGAGCCGCGGCGGCGGGACGCCGGCGCTGTTTCAAAAGAACCTGCAATTTCCCGTTGTCGCAAGTCCAGCGAATCCGGTTGAATTCAATCACAGGGGGCTGACCGTCGGAAGCGCCCTGATCTGTGTCTTTACCAACGAAAACCCTTCCAGGGATGCGCTGGTAATAACACCGGCCAGGATAAGCATGGGAAAAATTAGAGCTCAGGGGAGTCAAGATGCCACGGCATGCACCAAAAACAACATCGATCTCAAATAGCGGCGGGTTCACCCTCATTGAGGTAATGATTGCCATCATCATATTGATGGTGGGACTTCTGGCCTTGTTGCAGTCCATAAACCTCTCCATCGTCACTAACCAGCAGACGGCCATGAGAACCCAAGGGACCATGATCGGAGAGGAAGAGTTGGCGGACATCAAGAGGAAGCCATTCGAAAAACTGGTTGATGGAGTAGAAAAAGTCGTGGCGACTAAGAGAATGCGCGGCGCCTTTGTCAATTACTCGGTTTGGAAGAAGATCGATCCGGTTTCCGCTACGGCCAAGCAGATCGATGTGGGTGTCAGGTGGAAGCACCGTGGCAACCAGTACGAGGAACATTTCGTATCCGTTATGACATCTTCTGCTGACCGTTAGACGCCGCGCGTACCTGGAAGAAAGAGATGAAGGGAAGGACGATGATTTACTCCAGCAGAGGTTTTACACTCGTAGAAATGATTGTGGTCATGGCGATGTTTGTCATAGTCATTGCCGCGGCGGGAAATACCTTCAGCAGGATAATGCGCTATTCCGCCCAGGAATCCGGTATGGCGGAGAGCAACATCGAAGGGGTTGTGGGGCTGGAGATGATGAGAAAGGACATCTCATCGGCCGGGTTCGGTCTCCCTTGGTCTGTTCAGACGGTAATCGCCTATGACGAGGTGGATCCTGCCGCCGGTGTCCGTGAAGAAATCGCGGCCGCATACAACGGCACACCGGACACAGAAGCCCAGACCGAAATCCCCAGAGCTGTCTGGGGAGGCGACGATGTTACGCCGGGCGACCCTGAGAGGCTGATAGAGGGTTCCGACTATCTGGTCATCAGGGCGACCAGCCTGGGTGAATCGGCTACGGCTCAACGGTGGAGCTTCATGAATTACACAGGACAAGTCAGGCCGTCACCTGTTCTCCCGAAATCATGGACCAGGGATAACCTAGCGAGTACGGACTGGGTGTCCGTGATCAGGGTCGGACTCAGCGGGTCATTCACCAAGGAGCTGGTTATGAACGGCGCCTCTTTTACCACCACTTACGGCAATTTGGGCGCCTTTGAACCCGATGAATCCAAGGTCACCCACTATGTCTATGGATTGAGTAATGCAGGACAGCCGCGGATGCCCTTCAACCGCGCCGACTATTATGTCCGTGTTCCGGCGGCGGGGGACGAAGACAGGCTTCCGCAACGCTGCGCGCCCAATACAGGGGTCCTTTACAAGGCGGTCGTCGACCATTCCGATGGAACCGTCACTGCCACCGAGACGCCTGTTCTCGATTGCGTCGCGGATATGCAGGTGGTGTATGTCCTGGACGCGCTCAACAATGGGGTTACCACGATAACCGGGAACATTTCCACCCTGAAGGCCCGTGAAATTCGTGAACAGTTGAAGGTTATCCAGGTATACATCCTCACTCACGAAGGCGGGAGGGACAGATTATTCACATACCCCAACACTTATAAGGCCCCCGTCCGTCAATAGGCAAAATAATGCCCGGACGATT
>CAZFCG010000100.1:0-3909 GCA_964517595.1 uncultured Geobacter sp.
GATGACCTGAAGATGAGATGCAAGATGCCCATGTTATTTGTTTACAGTTCCTAAGCACTGTGCCGAGCATAAAATGAATCCCGCAAATCAAGACGGATTTACAGAGGGCTCGGGCTGACCTCCTCCCCATACACCGGGCTCACTGGAGCGAACCCGGCGGGCCAACTCATACACCTCCTAAAAATTTTCTGGGGAAATGTGTGGATAATAAAACACAGGTTGGAGCCGGATGCAGACAATAATTCCGGCGGGAAAGGTTGGGTGATCCCTTTTCAGGCATCTTCCGTGTTAAGACCGAGGCCTTCCCACAGGAATGACAAATCCATTGGTTTTCCTCCATCCTTCAGTACCCCGCGGGCCTCCCGCAGTTCGAAGGACTTGAGCAATTCCATTACCGCGCGACGTCCGGCGGGAGTCTTGATGGCCTTGCGGGGTGACCTGTCCCCAATCTCAGGAAGAGATTCTTCGGCCCAGGCTTCAAAATCCCCGGGTGCAGGAATGGAAATCGACACTTCCTCCGCATCCCCGCGAAGATGCTCCGAGATGGCGTTCTTCAGCCAGTCCTCTCTTATCAACGACCCGCATATCTCGCGGAAAGAGAGGCTGCCCGGATCCTCTCCCTTGGTCTTTCTCTGTATCCTGGATCGGCAGGAATTCGCAACCTCGCGAGGCAATGGATAGAGTGCTCCGGACAACGTCCAATCATCCCCGGACCTCATGAGTCTGGCGCCAAGGGTTTCCCATCTCAGCAGACCTTTGGATGCCTTTCGCTCACGGACACGGATACCCGGCGATTCAGGCCTCAACATATCGGACAGGATCATTCCCTCGCCAGGTTCAACGGAACGGATTTCGTACAGACTCAAGGGATTTTCCCTGAGATCCGCCAGCCACTTCATCCCTTCTGCCGTCAACGGAAGAGATTCCCCTTCCATGAAAATTTCACGAACCGGTTTTTCGCCGTCCTGAACCGGAATCTTCGCGTCAGTGAGGAGCCACTCCCCGATGTTGACATTGATCAGTTCCTGCATTTCGGAGGAGAGAGAACCCACGGTTTCCCGTTCCCGTTTTTTCAAAGCGCCCAGAAAACCACCGAAAACGGCCTCCCGTACCCCATCGGGGTACTTCTCTCCAAGCCAGTCAAGGGCCTGCTTGGCGACAACCGCGTCATCATGCATTCGTGAAACCCTTCCACGCTCCTTTTCAAGACAGCATTTCTTGTACTTTTTGCCGCTGCCGCATGGACAGATATCGTTTCTTCCAATCTTTTCCACTGTAATCTCCTTGATTCTCTCTTCCATGAATACCTGTGCGGAATCTATTTTTTTATCAGTATTAATATCATTTTTCCATCAGAATCTCGTTTCAGCACAAAAAAAATGCGGGCCAAACCGGTTCCCCGGCGACGATGGCAAGCATATTTGCGGCCGGATGGTACACTAGGGAAAAAGTGGTCCGCGAAGGAGGAAACCAGAATGCCGGAAAACATCACTATAACCATATCACGTCAGATGGGAAGCGGCGGTTCGCATATCGGGCGGAAGCTGGCCAGCAACCTTGGCTTCAAATACGTGGATCGCGAGATAGTCCGGCAGGTCGCTAATCACCTGAAGGAAGAAGAAAGCCTTCTCATTGAACGCGATGAACGTATCATGAGTCCTTGGGAAAGAATTCTCAACGCCTTCTCCCTCTGCGCGCCCGAGACCGGTCACGTTCCCCCTGTCCGCTCAATCCTTGACGAAGACCTTTTCGCAGTCGAAGCCATGATAATCCGGAAGATTGCCAGCCATGGCAGCGCCGTTATAGTGGGAAGGGGCGCCTTCCATATCCTGGCAAAGGATCCGGGTCTCATTAAAGTATTCCTCCATGCATCACCGGAGTTCCGGATACGGAGGGTGATGGACATATTTCATATAACCGACTACGAAAAAGCAAAAACCCTTACGGAGAATTCGGATAAACAACGCGGAAAGTTCATTAAATCCATTGCACGGATTGAATGGATGAACACCACTAACTATCATCTTTCAATAGACACCGGCGTTGTCGGGTTCACGGACGCATGCGAAATGATCCTCCGAAGGGCCAGGACCATGCTCGCCAATCCATAGATGACGCTCTCGCAAATTGTCATTCCCTAGTCGATTTTGATCGGGAATCCAGACTGCAACCTATCGGAATCATGGATGCCCGATAAAGTCATTCGAGCATGACAAATAGAATTGGCGAGATCATCATAGATCAGTTCCCCCATTCTTCGTAGCGCACTATTTCCGAAGTTTCCTTCCTCGGTCTGGTCTCTCCCGCCGAAGCAGGATAACCTATGGGAAACAGACCTACGACCCGCATCTTTTCAGGGATGTTAAGGAGCGCCCGGACCTTATCCTCGTCGAACACACCCACAAAGACCGTGCCGAGCCCAAGGTCATGGGCCGACAGCATCAGATTCTGTGATGCGATACCGGCATCGGTCATATAGTAAGACTGGTCCCATATCCTGCCGGATTTGACCGGGTCCGCGCATAGCGCGATAACCACGGGCGCGGCGGCGATACCCTTCTGCGCGGGATTGCTGGTATAGCCAAGGGGGGCGAAGTATGATTCCACGTAGGCCAGTTCGCTCAGACGGCGCTTCTTTTCGCCGTCCTTCACGACAACAAGCCTCCAGCACTGCATGTTGGCCCATGAGGGGGCCCGCCTGACCGCCTCGATAATCGAGTCCAGTTTTTCATCCTCAACAGGTCTGTCAATAAATTTCCGGGTGCTTTTCCAGGTCCTGATCGCCTCGAGAGTCTCCATGGCTTCCTCCTTTTCGCGTGCCTTTTCATATCATCTATATGGGCAGACCCATGTCACTGAAGTATGCCACAGACCTGTCGGGTATGAAATATCAGATTTCAAGCATCAGGGCGTCTGCCATGGAAAGACGGAGTTCACGGGGCGGATCTTCCCTGAAAAAGCCGGCGACGAAAACCTGGTTTATCGCCGCCAATGTCTGATTGAGCCGATCCAGGTCTATGACGGTGTCGCCGTTCAAGGTCTCCGTGCGCCTGAAGTTTTTCGGACAAAAATCCACCCTCACCTTCTCCCCCTCGCGGATAAGGATGGGAAGGCCGTGGGTGCGGCATATGATCGGACGATGGTCATAGACGGCGCACGAACCATCAAGCAGCAATGGACAGATATCGCCATCCTTCAGGGATTCAACACGACTGCGAAAAAACCTCTGCCTCTCCTCCGGGAGCCTGCCGACAGCCAGGGCAATGAAAACAGCCTCCACCGGAAAAACCGAAAAATGGCGGCAGCATCCGTCGCACCCCTCGCGGCAGGTGATTGCGTCTCCGCATATCGTGTGGATCTTCGCGCAGAGGGAATCCACCTTTTCCAGAAGGAGTTCATAATTATTAAACAGTTCGGAATAATTAGCCATGTTTCCTCTTCCCGGCGCCATTCAGACCGGTAACAGTATCCGAAAAAAGGCGCCGCTGTCGCTTGACTCCAGAGAGATCGAACCCTCGTGAGCCGTAACCAGGGAGCGGACTATCGACAGGCCAAGGCCGCTTCCACCCCGATCTCGGGCAGTAGTGAAGAAGGGGCGAAAGACCTTGTCCCGGTTTACCTCCGGAATTCCGGGGCCGTTGTCGCGAAAATCAATGCAAACCAGCTTCAAGCCCGATTCTTCGACCTCCCGCGCCGCTATGATCACCCTGACACTTTCCCCTCCGTGCTGCCTGCTGTTTTCGATGAGGTTGGAAATGATGGACTCGAACGTCTCCCTTGACATCCGGACCGTGAGAGAGGCGCTCTCCCGTTGCGTATGGACATGAACTCCGTGCTTCCCGAAGCGGTCCGCCAAGCGCGCCAGAGTGTCACCCAGATACGTTACATCATCGCCCGGGTGGCATGTGT
>CAZFCG010000100.1:3988-8998 GCA_964517595.1 uncultured Geobacter sp.
CCGATCCAGGCGCTCGGTATCGTCGGAGATAAACCCCAGGAACCGGGTCCGCTCCTCCGGGCTCATTTCGTGAAAATGATCTTCGAGCAATTCCACAATGCCCCGGATTGAGGTGAGAGGCGTCTTGAATTCGTGGGAGACATTGGCGGCAAATGTCCGGATGTAGTTCGCCCTCTCCTCCAATGTCCCGGCCATTGTTACAATGGATCGGGAAAGCTGCTCAATCTCATGGATACCGGTCCGCTTCATGGGCTCGATATGCGTCCGCTCGCCCCGGACGATGCTCCCGGCCAGCTCCACCAGCGCCTTCAGGGGACGATTTACGGTGAGAGAGGTGAGAATTGTGATGAGCAGGACCACACCGACTATGACCAGCGCCGCAAAGAATATCTGAACCCGCTCCGTGTAGAATGCTTTTCTTATGTCCATTGGCGTCCTGGAAAGGAGCGTTACACCCAGCACCCTCCCCTGATGAATCACAGGCATGCCGACAAAGACGCGCATGCGGGCGCCGCGACTGGCCGATATGAGAGGCGGCCTGGGCTCGTCGGAGATGCGCGTGCGGAGAAGGCTGACATATCTCCCTTCAAGAGCGCCCTTCACCTCTTCCCTGTCTGCCATTGCAAGACCAATCTCCCCGCCGCTGCTGGCAACCACGATCCCTTTGTAATCCAGCATCCTTATGCCGACGAGGGTCTTGTCCTTGCTTTCCCTGAGCAGGGGCGACACGCGCCGCCCCGCTTCCATCGCATATGGATCGGGCGCCGATTCTGCGGCAACGGCAGACGGAGCCACGGGTCGAATGAGCTCCCTTGAAACCTGGAGTGCGGGAATGATCGGGTGATATTCGCCCGATGAATGGCGAGGTGGTTTTCCCGGAGCCTTGAGGGGAAGACCGTAGGCCGGAATGTCAAGAGTTACGGACAGGCCCTGGGGAGGGACGGATGACATCCTTACCATCTCTTCCCGGTAAGCAGCGCCGATGAGCACACCCTGAGCAATCAGTTCGGTTTCCGTCCGCCGGCACAGCTCGTTTTCGTACAACCTCAGAACGACAATTCCACTCAAAGGAAGAAGCAGTATTCCCAGGTTGATGATAAGGAGCACGGTTCTAAGGCGCGGTTTCCAGGCCATGGTTCGCGCTTATCCGCATGTCCCGAGCCTGTAGCCGACACCGTGCACCGTTTCCACGGGTTCGCAGCCTACGGCGCCGAATTTTCTTCTGATACGCCGGACATGACTGTCGATGGTCCGGTCGGTAATGTGATTATCGTAAGAATAGGCGCCGGAAATGAGTTCATCGCGGGAAAACACCTTGCCGGGATAACCCATCAGCGTGCGGAGGATGCCGAATTCCGTTACCGTAAGCTCAACACCGATCCCGTCCCATGAGGCCTGAAAACGGTCAGGGTCGAGGAACAGGCGCCCGTACCGCAGGCACCCCGCCGGCATGGACTCAGCGACGGTGTCCGGGATCCCTTCCGCGACGCCGCGCCTGAGCACGGCCTTAACCCGGGCGGCGAGTTCACGCGGACTGAAGGGCTTGGTCACGTAATCGTCACCGCCCAGCTCCAGTCCGACAATACGGTCAATCTCGTCATCCTTTGAGGAAAGGAAGATGATGGGCACGCCCGAACGGGAGCGTATCGTCCGGCAGACATCCGTCCCGTCCATCTCCCGCATCATGATATCCAGAATAATCACGTCCGGAGCGCTCTTCAGAAACAGGGCCAGCGCCTCCTTCCCGTCATCCGCCTCCATGGTGCGGAATCCGCATTTTTCCAGTGCGAAACGAACCACCTCACGGATATGCGGGTCGTCATCGACAATCAGTACAAGCCGATCTTTCGCCATCTCCCGTTTACCTCAAAGCACGAATGGATTGAAGACTCGGATGTCTCAAGCCGCGCGGCCTTTGGCTGTTCTACGCGAAATTTGCACGATTTCGCCACATAAAATCCACATCGGCTCAATCATGGCGTCACAAGCGGAGTTTAGTTTTTTTAACGAGTCGCATAATAACCGCTGCAAGAAGGAGACGCAATGAAAGAGTTTGACACGAGAATCATGCCGGCGCTCGGCGCCGGTCTGCTGCTGGGCATCGTCGCGGACCTGCTTCTCAGGACAACGCCGTGGGGCGTCAATGTTCCGATCTGTATGATTATTTTCATTGCCCTGGCGGTCATCCTGGAATATCGCCACAACTTCGGCCTGCCCCCAGGCATTGCGTGGCTCATTCCCGCCGCCTGTTTCTTCAGCGGCGCCTTTGCCTGGAGAGATTCCGACGCGCTGAAATTCGCCAACGGCTTTTCCGTGTGCTGCCTGATGGCGCTTGCCGCCATGCGCAACCGTTCCGGCAGATTCAGTATAGCCAGGGTGACGGAATATTCTTTCGGGCTTATTTACGAATGGCTGGCGGCGCCCTGTACATGGGTCAGAGCCGCCATCCCGGCAATGGTCAGGCCTGGGGGCATTCATATGAAGTTCAGCGGAACAGTTCTGGCTGTGATGCGCGGTCTGGCCATTGCCTTACCCCTGGTCCTGGTTTTCGGTATTCTATTCATCAGCGCCGATGAGTCATTCGAAAAGCTGGTCAATCGCCTTATCGCTTTCGACGTGACGGAATTAACGCGTATGGCGCTATGGCTCCCGGTCTTCACCCTGACCGGCGGGGGGATGCTGTTTCGCCTGTTATCCCAACCCGAAAAAGCTGACAAAGACTACGAAAAAAGAGCTCTCTCCCTCGGGGTGATCGAAACGACCATCGTGCTAGGTCTGTTGAACATTCTGTTTTTTTCCTTCATCGCCGCGCAATTACCCTATTTCTTCGGCGGCGCCGAGAAACTGGCGGAAATGCCGGTTCTAACCATGGCGAACTACGCACGGCGCGGTTTTTTCGAGCTGGTGACGGTTGCCCTGTTGCTTCTTCCCCTACTGCTGGGAATCCATTGGCTCTCGGAAACCGACTCGGAGCCTCGAACCCGTCATCTCACAACCCTATCCACACTGCTGGTGCTGATGCTTTTTATCGTTATGGCCTCCGCCATGCACCGCATGCATCTGTACATGGAAACATTCGGGCTCACGGAACTTCGTCTCTACACATCCGCTTTCATGCTTTGGCTTGCTCTGGTATTCGCCTGGTTCATGAAGACTGTTATCTTCGGTAGCCGCGAACGATTCGCCTTCGGCGCATTGGTGGCGGGATTCATGGTTGTTGGAATGCTGAACGTCATCAATCCCGATGGACTAATCGCGCGGATAAACCTGACCCGTTATTCCGAGAAAACGCCTGTTGATATCCAGTACCTGCTGTCACTCAGCGCCGACAGCGTACCTTCCCTTGCCGCCGCCCTGCCGACGCTGGACGAAACCACGGGTCGTAAAGTAACACTGTGGATAGAGGGGCACCTGAAAGAGGTCGAATCACGGGACTGGAGATCATGGAACTGGAGCGCCCACGGACCTCGGCATTCACACCGAACCCGCTGAGTCCGGTTTCAGCCGGTTTGAGAGGAGCTATATAATGCGCCACCATATTTTTGCGCGGGATAAGACGGGACCTGTCAAGAAGATATATTTATTCACGGATAAATAATTATAATAGCTCAACTTTGTATATTTATTATGTTTAATAATTATATTTAAATTTATTCTTGACATATGTAAATTCCCATAGTATCTGAGAACATCTTAATTTGTAATTTTTCCAGACACAAACGCATTTCACATCTTCTGCGGAATCTGTGGGAGAGACGAAAAGAGTATCCCTGAAATTCAACCCCTCAAAGGCCTTTGGGGACAAGAACATGGTCAATAGAACCGGGTTCTTTGTCACCGGGCAGTAAAGCAAAGAGAGAGAAATCAGCTATGAGGGAATTCCTTTCTATGTCCAAAATACTCCTGTCAGCATTTTTGCTGCTCTCAACAATATTTCTGGGTGGTTGTTTTTCCTCGTGTGGCGAAACCGCTCAAATCCAGAAGAATATGACGGATGGCCTGAAAAAGATCTATGGCAAAGAATTCGTTGTCGAAAGACCGCACATGACCGGTGATCCTGGGTTTGGTTATCATTATGAGTCCAGGGCATATCCCAAGGATAATCCGGATGTCAAATTTACTGTTGCCTACGATATGAATCAAGATGGGAAATATGGGGAAAATTATTTGGTAATGTTGTGGTCACACCAAGGAAGGCAAGAACTATATAAGATGCTCAGATCAATATATGGAGATGATTTCATCATACTCACCTACAGTTTTGATTATTTCAACAAAGATTTTAAATCATTAAACCACTCAGAAACACTTAAGGCAAGTGGTGGATTGGTACGATTAGCCATAAAGTACATTATATTCACCGATAAAATTATAGATAAGAATCAAGAAGCTGATCATAATTATAAAATAATGAAACATCTTATAATAAACAATCATCTTCAAAAGTATCATTTTATTGTCGGATATTCTCCTATGAAATACAAATATAATAAGTATTTTGAAAATGAATATGGCAAAAGTGGAAAATCAGTCGACGAACTATTTAAGGAAGGAATACTCTCGAACTATATTGATATCATACAAGTAGCTATGAACACTTCAGAAGTTAATAAAGTCGAATTATCAAACATTGTATCATCATTCAAATAATTGGGGAGGGTGTGAGATGTCAATCAATATGACTGACAAAGAAGCATGGGTACTCAGTAGGCTCGCGTATATGGATTTCAAATACGATAATGGAGAAAATGCAACTGAAAATTTTAAGAATAAAACTCTTCTGGATTTGGCACAATACTTCTACGTCGACCCCAAATCCGGCAAGCCCCTAAACGAGTTCGGCGAATGGGGCGCTTTATCAAACACAGAGCAGAACGAAATGCTCGGAGACATAATAAAAGGCAAATACCCTCATCTCTCGAATCTGGTCTTGGTGGGTAATTCCGGTGACAGTATATTTAACCCAGATTTTCCATTTGCCGATCTTGCCGGTAATGATCTGATGTGGTC
>CAZFCG010000101.1:0-8845 GCA_964517595.1 uncultured Geobacter sp.
CCGCAAAGATATCAGCCAATTGTTCCGTCGGATCTTCTTTGCTCAACTGGCGGGAATAAAAAGTAAGCCCACACTCCTCCAGGGCGTCCCCCATCTGCTGTCGCAGCATGACGTCAACGCGGGCGCGGTAACCCTCCACGGCGGTCGCACCGGAAAACGGCATCAAAGTAACAAACTGGACCCCTTGCCCGGGCTTTCTTTGCCAGGTAAAGTCCAGCCCCCGCTGTCCGCGATTCATGACCGCGCTGAACTGCTCCAGTCGCGGCATGTCTCTCACCGCGACAACCGCCAGCGATGAAACCACATCCAGTTCCCGACGGATCCTCACAAGCTTCAGAAATTCCGCCGCGAACATGAGCGGACAATCGGGGAAAACGGCCAGAAGCCCCTTGGCTTTGTCGGCAGCCTCCGCGTGATCGGCCGCGTATGCCAGTAATATGCCCAGTATCTGGAGGGTCTCGCGACGCAGGGACAGAAAAGGCATCTCGCTGACAAGGAGCAGGCCCCTCAGGACACCTGAGCTGGTTCTGAGAGGCGCGGCCACCAGGTAGGCGCTCTCCTCATCCTCCCGCAGGCGGGTCACCGTCTGGTATGCCGTGGTACCCTTTTCCAGCAGAGAATTCACCATCAGGTCGCCGGGGATCAGGGGAGCGCCCCTGCCGCAGGAAGCCACGGCCTCTGGCAGAGGCTTGCCCTTATCGCAACGGTACAGGGAAGCGCTCTCCAGGTTGCAGTAGTGAACCAGGATCGAGATCAGCACCGCTCCCGTGCCTTCGCCCAGTTCCCCTCCCCGGCTCATGAGCATCGCCCGCAGATCAGTCATGGCGTCGCGGAGCGTCACTGGCCTGCTTATCAGATTCTGTTCCAGGCGGTCATGGGAGAGACGCACCATGAAATAGGCCCTGGAAAGCTGTTCAAAACGTTCGGAGGCGTGACTGCCCAGAAGGTTGGCCCTTCGCAGGCGATTATCCCAGAGGGAGCTGAAGTGGCCACAGACAAGGGTCATCAACAGGCCTCCCAGCATGAAATGCACCGGAAACATCCCATCAACCGCATCGAATCTGCGCATGGTCAGAAACAGAAGACAGATGGATGAAACAGAGACCATGCCGGCCGCGATTCCGTAACGAAGCGCAATCAGAAGGGGAGCGAACCATATCCAGGGAAAGCCGCCGTGAACGAAAAAAGGGTCCTCGCGGTTGAGAAGCCAGCCAATCACAAGGGCCGTAACCGTGATCAACAGTGTCTCCGACCATTTTTCGATTTTGGGATGTGACAACGAGGCGTATATCGGCTTCAAATCCCCTCCAGCCAATCGTTTCTCGCGGCTCGCGGATGGACGCGATCCGTAATGTTTATCTCGTATCTAGCGCTTCAGCCGGGCATTCTCCGTTTCGTTTGCCGGCAAAAGGGCCGAGGTCAGTGGAATCCCGGCGAGCAGTTGATCGATTACCTGCTGCGCAACGGCGCTCACCGCATCTCGGCTCCAGCCGCTCCTGCCCGCAGCGCCGCTCCATACGACCTTGCCTGATGGAATATCCACCAGTTGCATGGCGATACCCGCCACGGGCTCACCGTCCAGACCGACCTTGTAGCGCCACTCGTTGACGGTCCCTGACAGGGCGTAACGCGCTTCCAGACCCTTTGCCCACTCCATGGCTTCCCGCTGCCGCCGCTCTCCCCTGTCCATGGAAATGCCGTTTTGTTCATCTTTCGAATCCGCATGGAACCGTTCCAGTCGGCGCACTCCGCGGGCGTAAAGCAGCGCGGCGGTCACCGCTTCCGCACGTTCCGCCGCATAGGGCGTCTCCGTATTGTTGATGAAAGGGAGAAGCGCCCAAGTCTCGTTCATGGACACCTTCACGTCCGAGCCATGGTGGAGAGTGGAGCATCCGGAAAGGGCAACCGCAAAAATCAAAAAAAGAAAAAAGAACCTCATATCGCCTCCTCAATTCAGGTAATACCTGTAGCCCATTCCCAGAGTCGTGTTCATGTCGGAAAATCCGTAAGAGCCGCTGTCCTGGGAGATAGAGAAATAGAGTTTGTCCAGGCCGAACAGTGGTCCATGGACTCCGGCCTCATAGCGCCACCCCGCCGAAGCGCGGCTGTTCCAGACGAAATCAGCGGCTCCGAAGACACGCCATTCCTTGGTATAGGAATCACGGGTTGCCTGACCGAAGGAAACGCCTACTCCCCCCTGGCTGAAGGATTCCGGCACAAAGAACGAACTGTCAGGCGTCCTCCCCTCCGGTATGAGTTTCCGGAGGGAGCCACGAACCTCACGAACACGGGTGTAAGCGCTGTACCCTCCGAACACCCTGGCCCTGATATCCGGATAGGAAAAGGCGAACAGGTAGGAGTAATCGAGTTCCACCGCCTCGCCTCCCCCCAGACGCCGGCGGTCCTGGTCATGAAATGCAACCGCGGAGACACGGCCGGAGAGGATATCACGATGGGTAAGACGGTATTCCATGGATATTTCCGCGGCGTCCTTGGTACCCCCGATACGCAGGGGAACCGTCTCCTCGGCGAGGTCGGAGTAGCGGAAACCCAGGAAGACACGCCAACGGGATGAAGGACGGTATTCCAGCCCGCCAACGGCAAAGGGGAAACTCTCAAGGGCGCTCCGACCACCAACTGACATGAAAGCCTCACCCTTTTCCATCATATAGCGGATCCCTATCCTGCCGCTCGCATCCACGCCGGGAAGTTCACCTATAACTCCGGCCCTGAATTTTCCAAACATGGTCTGAGCCCCTTCCGCGAGAAAGGTCCAGCGGCGCGTAACCGGCAGGGAAACCGTGACGGTGTTTTCCGCGATACCTATCCCACCGCGATCGGATAAGGTCAGCCTGTCGCGAATAAAGGAAGGATGGGATCCGAATATCTCCCTTGTCTGTTCATAGAGCAGGTGGTCGGTTGGATTGGTATCGGCCCAGTCAAAGGCAAGCTGTTCGGACAGCTCCCTTTGCCCGACACGCAGTGAAGCCTCTATCGCGTCACGGTATGGCAGCCTTTCCAGGTGCTCTTGAAGCAGTCCGGCTATAGCGGTAGTGTCATTTATCTCCAGAGCCAGGGAGAGTTCGACCCAGCGGGGACGATTAGCCATCGAGACATACCTGCGCCAGAACCACAGCCTTGCCGCATCGAAGCGCTCCGTTGAAACCGCCCAGGCCGCCACCAGTTCACGTGACGGGTCATCCTGGGCGCCATGCGCGATTTTCTTCATCACACCGTCTAAGACGTCTCCAGGCTCCACCCTCATCGCCAGCCTGGCATAGGCCCTTGTCAGCTCTCTCCTGTCTTTTTCGGTGACGGCCCCGCGCTCCTTCATACGTATCCGAATGATTCGCAGCGCGCGCAGCCTTTCCATAAAAGCCGATTCCGGAGATCCCGTCATCTCCAGGACATCGGCATAGGCGGCAAGCCAGTCGGGGTCCGAATTCTTCTCTCCGTAGCGGGCGTTGAAGAATCGAAACGCCTTCGGATAGTCGCCCAGATAGGAAAAAGCGGCCCCGAAAGGCTCGTTCAACTCCGGATAAACCGATTCCCTTCCCTGAAATCCGCGGAGAGCCTCCCGCAAATCTTTTCGAAGGTCAAGTTCGATGAGAAGCCAGATGAACCCGGCCACCAGCGCAGCGTCACCAGGAGAACGGCGCAGAGCCTCCCGGTAGCAGCGAAGGCTGTCCTCCATCTTTCCGTTCCCCTTGTAAACGCCCGACATGAGCGTCCAGAAATATGGGGACTCCTCAAAGGTCCTCAAATATCCGGTAACGGAGGGATCAGAAACCAGTGTCAGCAGTTCCGCCTGCCGATTGAGGATTGTCCCTGCCTCCAGCAGGGCGATAAAAAGCGTATCTTTTTTGAGCTTTCGCCAGCCCTGGAGCGCCAGCCGGTATTTTTCATCCGCATCCCCGGCGGCAAATATGAGCCGCTGGTAATCCACCTCGCGCCCCTTTCCCTGCTCAACGAGGAGCCGCGAAGCATGCACCGCTCCGTCCGTATCCTGCAAGGCCCAGTCCAGATCACTCAGATGCCCCCAGTATTCAGTTTCATCGGAAGGCATGGTCGCCTTTCCCAGATTAAGAATCTTGTAGGCCGCCATGATATCACCCCGGCCGTATGCCAGTGATGCGGAGCGGAGGAGGAGAGACGCCTTGATACCGTCATACCTGGTGGCAAGCTCACTAAGAGCCGCTATGGCATCGCCCGGCCGGCCGGTTTTTTCATAAAGGCGCGCGAGCTGTTCAAGGGCGTACCTGCCGTTTGCACCGCGCCTCTGAGTCTCCAGAGCCTCAATTGCCTCATCGGGGCGCCCGATGGCTTCGCATGCCGCCACATACTCTTTCAGGGCGTCCTCCCGCCCTGCTGCGACCAGAGGTCTCAGGAGTTCTTTAAGAGCCTGGAAATCGCGGAGCAGGCGGGCAAGCCGCAGGCCTTCCCGTCGCGCCTCGGCATCTGATAATGAGGAGGCCAGAAAAGACCAGTGGACAAGGGCACGGTCCGGTCTGCCGGACCACTCGGCGCTCCGGGCGGCCCTGCGCCTCCATACCGGATCCCCAGGGAGGACGGAAACAGCCTTCTCCGCTACGGCAAAGGCATCGCCGGGATTTTTGTTGGCAAGGAAGACTTCATAGCCAAGGGCATACAATCCTTCTTCAAAGGGAGCAGTCGGTATCTCCCGTCCAACCCCGGCGAACGCCACTGATAACAAGCATGACGGCAGACACAGAATCCCCATGACGATTGCCCATGCAACCCGCTTCACGATACATCCGTAGGCTGAATGACTCTTTTCATCCCCAACGCCCGCTTCATATAAATCTGCGCCCGGTCTGGCCTCCCGGCAGACAAGGCGGCCCTGGAAAGAAATTCCAGCGTCCGCCGATCATTGCTCAAGCCGCCAAGATTCGACTCGCCCTCGGCAAACGCCTCCACCGGCAGGTTACCCATCTGGAGGGCGGACACCCCCTGGATAAACAGGGAACGCTTCCGTTCCAGGTCCGCCGTTCGCCCCATGGCTTCAAAGCTGGCGGCCGCCGCTACCCGATAATCGGCCCGCGCCAAGGCATTCAGATACGCGTCTCCGCCTCCGGTAATTCCCGGTTGCACGGAAAGAGGAGGGATTCCCAATTGCCGATTCACTGCGTTCAATTGTTTCAGATGGCTTTTCTTGTCTCTATCGTCCACCTGAGAATCAGCAACCAGCCTCGACAAGGCCCTTCGGCGCAGTTCCAGGACCGTCCGCCGCTCCTCTCCGGAGAGATCGGACGGCATACCGTCCAGCACGCTCAGGACGTTCAAGGGCTTTCCGTCCCTAAGCAGCACCCCCGCGTATTTCAGCCTCAGGTATGAATCGGCGGGACGCTCCCGGAGGATGGACTCCAGGTAGCTGACCGTAGCTGCATCATCGCTCTCTGAAGTTACGATCATGTCCATCAGTTGCTGTCTTGGAAAGAGGATCGCAAGCAGGAGGAGAAATCCGGCGAATATTCCCAAAGCCATAAGCAGGGAAGAAAAACGTTCCCGCTCGGGCCGGCTGGTTTCAGTTTTCAGTACATCTGACTTCAAATTCATGCTTCCCTTTTGGAAACTGAAGCGATATCTCGCCCTTTCCATTGGCAGGAGTACTCTTCAGACCACCGCCGACAACGCATCCCGAGGCATTGGCCAGCGTTGCCGAAAATGCCGTATAACCGTTCAGAACTATCTTCATCCCTTTGCCTGAGCGGTCAATGGACTCAATGAAGGCATTGGCTCGCGCCAGGTAGGGCGCGGCGTAAGGTTCAGGCTGTAATCGAATCAAGGCCTCTCCGCCCGGCGCCAGATGGATGAAACGGCTTTCACCGTGATCGCTGTAACCCGCAACCCTGTAGTCCCCCGCAACATCCGGAAAGCCCGCGCTGACGGGGATGCGAAATTCCTTGAGAAACCCGCTGTTCCTTACAAGCCATCCAGCCCTGTTCCTGGCAACGACCGTCCTGTTGAAATCCAGCACCTTCCCGATGTATTCGGAAATCCGGACACCCAGCATGTTCTGGGAAACGGCCCAGCCATAGACCTCTCGCAGGGCATTAAGGGAGGCCTCCTTGGTTGCCGAATAGAAATGGTAATAGATATCCACCGGCTTCAGACGACGGGGAAGGTCGGTCAGGCGGAAGGTCTCCAGTACCCGGCGATAACCGTAGTAGTTGCCGGTCCACAGGTTTGTGAAAACGTTCTCGTTCTGGTTGGGAGCAAACACCTGGAACAGGCCCTCCCGCCAGAGGCCCAGGGGTGCGACCATGGTCAGGGAACGGTTGGACTCGTTAATGGTCGTATCCCCACCGTTGATGGCGAAATGGGCGCCATCCCTATAGGTCAGGCGCAGGGCATCGGCGCCCGGCAGGCAATCGCCTGTCCATAGTATCAATTCCGCCTTTTTCCCCTTGGGCGCGAGGCGCTTGTTTATGTACTCGAGGGAACCCGTGATCTCGGCGTCCAGGTTGAAGGCATAGCCGGGAATGTACAGATTGTGCAATCCTTCCAGCTCGCTTTCACTCCCTTCCGACAGAGCCTGCCACTTGAAAGGGTGGGAAAAGGTATGGCTTGCGGGGTCCACCCAGGGAAGCGCTAATATCTCGCGGGCGGCCCGTTCAAGACGGGGGGAGCGATCAGGGTAGAGTCCGTTGGGCGCCGTGACGCCTGTTATGACCGAAACGGTCACGGGAATGCGATACCGTTGCAGTATTTTTGAGCGGAGTTCGTCGGCGGCCAGCCCTCCCCCCCGCCATTCCGCCATACTCTCGAAACCGTCCCCATCAATGTGGGACATCAGGAGCCTTGCGCCGTTCTCCGTGGTAGTGTCGGGCACGGGCATCTCCGGCAGGCGCAACGCGTCGGTAAAGAAGCGGAATGGATCCAGCACCCATAAACCGTTTTCGTTAAACCTGCTGTCCACGACGAAAGGATCAAGCGCATAGCCTCCCCAGGGAGTGACTGCCGCGGCATCTCCGGCAATTCCATCGGCGGAGGCAAGGCGTAGCAAAGGCTTACCGCTCTTCAATCTGAGAGACCTGAAGAACTCAATCTGGGGCAGGGGCTGCTGTTCAAAACCGATACGAGAGTCTTTTAAGGTAATCCTGACAGGAGGAACTGGACGAACCAACGCAGGCTCCTCCAGACCAAGCGCCGACAGGAAGGCTCTGTCGCTATCCATTATGAAACGCTCGAGGAATACCAAGGGCACGCCTTCATCGATTCTGGACAATATCCATGATTTCAGCCTGCCCTGCCCACCGGAACGGTCGGACCAGAATACTACCCCGGCATAACGGCCGGCAAAGACACCCTGTGGAAGGGGTCCGTTGATATCCAGCAAATGAACGGTATATCCGAGATAATTCAGGGGCATGACCGCCATGCGAAAAAGTCTGGTAAAACGGTGGTCTTTCGCCTCTTTCCCGTTATATATCCCAAGGATCTTCCGCGGCATAACCTCAACCGCGCCGACACCCAGTCCCGCCAGATCCTTGTCCGTCACCCAGGGTATGATCCCCAGGGCGCGGATCCGCTCCGCCGTGCGGCGCGCCAGTTCCCGTTGTCCCGGCCGGACATAATCAATAGCGATCACCGGCACGCCTGCGCTTTTGACCTCGTTCAGTCTAGCCAGCAGCCATTCCCGATCCTTCTCCGGCACCCCCGCGTAGGCCTTCTTCTGCGGGGAATAACCCTGGAAAAGGGATTCGGCCGCAACAGCGAAGATCTCATCCCTGACCTTGGGAAATATTTCGAAACCACGATTCAGAATGAGTCGGGCGCCGGGAAAGCGCCTGCGTATCTCCCGTATCACCTCCGAGATCCCCTCTTCCATGCGCACCGGGTCACCGGATGCGGCCAATCGATATGAATCCAGGGTATCAAGGAAAAAGCCCCGGTAGCCGGCCTCCCAAAGAGGCTTTATCACCCTCTCTATGAAAAACGCGCGCCACTCGCTGTTGGAGGTATCGACCACCCTTGTCTTCCAGGCCTTGTTACTGCCGACAAACCACGCACCCTTCATCTGTTTCGTGTATGCCCGACTGGGATCCGCTTCTCCAAGACTGACATATGCAATGAGCTCGCTTCGGGCGTTGTTGTAGTTCAAAGGCGAGATGCCGCTGTCAGGGTCCACTACGACCTTGTCGAAGGCGCGGAACTCATCAACAGGGTGATTGGAGGCATAATAAAACGCGATACTGAAAGGAAGGGTGGCGTCGGAAATCCTTGCTTCACAGGCGGACGAAGCTAATATGATCAAGCAACAAAAAATCGAGGTGAGTATCCTGCCCAAAATCTGTTTCCTCCTTTCAATGGAATCCCTCAGTCCCAGCTTCGCCCATTGCAACCTCTTCCATTAACAACTGCTTCAAGAAGGCCGCAATTCCTGAAATTCTGCATCCTCTTTTTAACAAAAAATTTAAGTGAGAAAGAAGGAGCACCCCTGCCAGAACTCTCCACGTCTCCATGGACCCATATTTACCATAAATAAAAAACCTTTTAAAAATAAACAATTATTCGCCACATTGATACTTAATATGCTCCGGATTGTCAATAAATTCTCAATCTTCATCGAATATTGTCCGCTGCTCACGTAAAGGAGGATGAACGCTGACAAAACAGGCATCAATCCGAACTGAGGGCTATCCTTCCACCGCATTATGCATATTTAATCTAAAGAAACAAGCCACTATGCCGATATTATCCCAGAGACGGAATGATTGGCTGTTCTCCGTGCTTGCAAACTCATTTTTTATCACACGGGAGACTCGAATGAAGATCAGGACGAAATTGATTTCCGTAAACGTGGGGATTTTGGTCACGGTCA